>NZ_JAPCJD010000008.1:0-99102 GCF_027707845.1 Aeromonas sp. QDB14
GGCATATGGATTTAGGGACTCAGAATACTTTTTTCTGAAAATCAAGGCGGCCTTCCCCGGAAAGCCGCGATGAACCTTTTATCTGGCCGAGCAGCGGGATCAGTTGCAGCAGGTATTGCGCGGTGGAAAAGGGCAGGGGAATTCCCCCAAAGAAGACAAGCTGGATACTGAACTGCCAAAGGGGAAGCCCCTGAAGAGCGTGGCTTGAGACGAAAGGGCGGGGAAGGGGATGTGAGGCAGAATCCACTTTCTCATTCATGAAAAGTGCAACTTAAGTCATTGTCACGCCTCTTTTCCCCGAGAATTTTCCAACCACACCGCATATTTATTGAATATGCCGATTGCTCGTTATCATGGGGTATCACAGCAAGATGCCTCAGGTCGTTGCCCCCAAGGCGCACTGCAACCCCTGATGCCGATAACCCCATTTATCGGCATCAGGGGGGTGCGGCCCCGTTCAAAACATTCAACCGACATCACACACCATCATGACTCATCCAGCACTTCCACCCGCCATGCCACTGTTCGATAGCGTGGACCACCTTGAGGCGGGCAATCCCCAGGTCAACCAGTACCTCGCCACCCTGAGTCTTGGCAAAGTCCCCGACGCGGGGATCGTGTATGAGCTGGCCGTCGACTGGCTGCTGGAGCAGCGCCACAGCGAAAACAACTACAAGACCTATCGCAGTGAGCTGACCACTTTTTTGCACTGGTGTTTTTGCGAGGTGGCCATCAGCCCCAGGGATCTCACCAGGCGCATCATGATGCGCTATCTCGACTATTGCCAGGCGCCACCGTCCAGACTGATTGCCTACCGCAACGTCGCCCAGTTCGTGCTCGACAAGGAGTGGGGGGAACGGTTGCCAAACCCCCTGTGGCGTCCGTTTCTTGGCAAGCGGGAACTGGGCCGGGAGCTACCGTATCGACTGAGTGAGCAGGCGATGAAGACAAAACTCGCCATTTTGTCCGCCTTCTTCCAGTTTCTCATCCAGGAGGAGTACATGGATCGCAATCCGGCTCTCCTGCTGCAGCGGGTTAAACGTGCGGGCCCCCAGGAGGCTGGTGAAGACGCGCAATCCTTCACTGAGCTGCAATGGTCTTATGTGATGCAAGCCGCCGAACAGCTCGCTGCCGAATGCCCGGCACAACATGAGCGCAGCCGCTTTCTCATCTGTCTGATGTATGCCTGTTATCTGCGGATTTCCGAGGTGGCGGCCAGGCCGGGTTTCAGCCCCGTCATGGGCCAGTTTCGACGTGACGCCAAAACGGGCGTCTGGGGTTATGACATTCCCCGCAGCAAAGGCGGTAAACGTCGCACCGTGGCCGTTTCTCAGGCTCTGCTCGAAGCCCTGACTCGCTATCGTACCTTTCTTGGCCTTTCGCCACTGCCGGCCCCCGGCGAGCAGACCCCGCTGTTCGTACGCCACAAGGCGGCGGCCCATGGCCGCGAACAAGGCGAACTCAATGCCAATCTGGGTATCCGCCAGCTTCGAGACCTGGTAATGGCGGTATTTGAACAGGCCGCAAGCCTCGCCGAACAAGACGGTTTTGATCAGGATGCCGCTGAAATGCGAACCCTGACGCCGCACTCCATTCGCCATACCGGTATCACCCATGACATCAATCTGCACGGCCGGCCTTTATCCCACGTACAAGCCGATGCGGGACACGACAGCATCGACACCACCTCCAAGTACCTGCACACCGGCAACCGGGAACGTCACGAGAGTGCCAGCCGCAAGCCGCTGGATCACTTGCTCGACCAGAACCGTACATATGACTGATAACCAATGGTGAACAATAAAACTGCACTCATAACCAAGACACGGGACCTAAAGGCAATCCTTGATTGATTATGCCCTGGGACTCATAAAATACGACACTGCGCATAATGTATATTATGTTAAATGAAATATCTTGGTATTCTGTCACCCTCAACCGAACTGTGTATAATGGTGGCAATTGATCCTATCCCCGACCGGATGTCTTAAGTGGCTGAATTAACATCAGAACAATTAAAACCCGCTTTCTCGATTGAGCAGTTCCCCACACTTGGCGAACTCGACCCCATTCCGTTTGCCGCCCTGCAACCCAGAGCGATTTCGGGTATCAAACGGCTGGCCAGTTTTGATGGTGACTGCCCGGTCATGATCCTCAACGGTTTCCCCGGTGCAGATTACGAGAATGTCTGCCAGACCCTGATCGCCTCTTCGAATGGCAAGGATGGCGACCTGTTCGATCTCTGTTATACCGAGAATCTCAACAACCCTTTCAAGCCCATCTGGCTGCGCCTGCAACCGGGCTCGGGTTTCGAGTTCTGCGAAATGGTCGGTGAGCTGCTCAAGCTGATGAGCCACCATCTCGACGCCGAGCGGCTGGTCACCCGGATCATCCGCAAACAGAACAACGACCCCAAGATCGTGGATTTCCTCTCCGATCTGGCCGCCCATGTCGCCCAGGGCCTCGAGTTCCAGCACCCGGTGCTCATCAACCTGCTGATCCATCATGAGGATCAGCAAGCCCCTGTCGTCTACGGCCGTGACCTGAACTGGGATACCTTGTTCGGCTCTATCAACTATCAGACGGAACAAGGCTCCGTCTACGCCAACCAGCACCTTTTGGAACCTGGTCTGCTGCGGGAAGCCAACGGTGGTTACCTGATACTTCAGCTCGATGAGCTGCTGGATCAGCCTCATCTCTGGTTCAAGCTCAAAAACGCCATGCAAAAAGGCGAGCTGGACTGGAATGCCTATCAGGAAGGCAAGACGCTGACACCGTTCTTCACCCCGGAAGCGACCCCCATCCGGTTCAAGTTGATCCTGGTCGGTGACAGGCTGGACGTGGCGGAATTCCAGATGCTGGACAGGGACATGGCGGAGCGCATCTTCCTGCGTGCCGATCTGGTCTCCGAAGTGAACATCGAGGAAGATCTCCCCGCCTTCCTGCAATATCTCGCCTGGCTGCGAGCGCGCTGGGCGCTGCTGGATTTCACGCCAAGTGCCCTCCTCGCCCTCTGTCGCCATGCCAGCCGCCTGTGTGACCACCAGGAGTGGCTATCCCTCTCCGAGGTACAGCTCGGCGCCATCATGCGCATGGCCGACAGCCTGGCCCGCGAGCTGGAAGCGACCAGCGTCACTGACGAACATATCCTGCTCGCCCTGGAAGAGCAGGATTACCGCCTCAACTATCTGGTGGAGCAATCGGATCAGGGTGTTATCGACGGCCAGATCCTGCTGCAGACCGACGGTGAAGAGGTTGGCCAGATCAACGGCCTTTCCGTCATCCAGGTGGCCGGCCATCCCTATGACTTCGGGGAGCCGGTACGCCTCACCGCGACCGTCCACCTCGGGGATGGCGATGTGGCTGACATCGAGCGCAAGGCGGAGCTCGCCGGGCACATTCACGCCAAAGCCATGATGATCATCCACGGTTACCTCTCCAACAAGTTCGGCGCAGAGAACCCCTCGCCGCTCTCGGCCAACCTGGTGTTCGAGCAGTCATACCACGAGATCGATGGTGACAGCGCCTCCCTGACCGGCCTGTGTGCCCTGCTCTCTGCCCTCGCCCGCCAGCCCATCTACCAGCACTTCGCTGTGACCGGTGCGGTCGACCAGTTCGGCAATGTGCAGGCCGTTGGCGGCGTGAACGAGAAGATTGAGGGCTTCTTCCGGGTGTGCAAGATCCACGGCCTCACCGGCAAGCAAGGCATTCTGCTGCCCGGCACCAACGCCCAGCAGCTCAACCTCTCTGATGAAGTGATCGCGGCAGTAGAGGCCGGCCAGTTCCACATCCACCCGGTGGATCACGTGGAAGAGGCTATCGAGCTGCTCACCGGCTGCGTTGCTGGCGAACCAGACATGCCGGATACCCTGTTTGGCCGCATCCAGGAGAGACTGGACGAACTCAATGGCACGGCAACCAAGAGTGGCGGCCTGCTGCGCAGCCTGCTGGATCGGCTGCTTGGCCGTTAAATGAAGTGATCGGAGTTGTTTAGCGAACATCTGTAAGCTAAATTGGCCCGGCTTTGACCCATATGAAGGATAAACAGCGTGACCCTAGATAACGACACCACTGATCCCCGCCTCTCCCTGTGCGAACAAGGCAAAGAGTCCTTTACCCGTGAAGAGCTGCTTGCCTGCAGCCGTGGCGAATTATTTGGTGAAGGTAACAGCCAGCTGCCCGCCCCCAACATGCTGATGATGGATCGCATCGTCAAGATCAACGACCATGGCGGCGAGCACGGCAAGGGTGAAATCCTGGCTGAACTCGATATCACGCCGGATCTCTGGTTCTTCGACTGCCACTTCCCCGGCGATCCCGTCATGCCCGGCTGCCTGGGCCTGGATGCTATGTGGCAACTGGTCGGCTTCTTCCTGGGCTGGAAAGGGGGTCCTGGCAAAGGACGTGCGCTGGGTGTCGGTGAAGTCAAGTTCACCGGCCAGATCCTGCCGACGGCCAAGAAGGTCACCTACAAGATCACCTTCAAGCGCGTCATCAACCGCAAACTGGTCATGGGCATTGCCGATGGCGTCGTGGAAGTGGATGGTCGCCCCATCTACAGCGCCACCGATCTGAAAGTGGGCCTGTTCAAAGACACCACCGCATTCTGATCCTGCTCCTGGGTGAGCAGAGACAACGTAAAGGGGCCACGATGGCCCCTTTCCTATTGTAATGAGTGATGAAGTATCGGTTACTTCATGAAGAGGCCTGAGCCTCGCCCTTCCATGGCATCGCGCCAACCACCAAGCCAATGGCCCCTGGCATCCAGGCACTGGTACGGACACGCTTCTTTCTGTTTGCCGACTACGCCAGCCTGATAACCACGAGCGCGAGCTCTCTCCAGACGGTCCCGTTTCTGTCTCTTCATCATCTACGACCCTCTTCGTGGAACAAAAAAAGCGACCAGTTTTTCACCGGTCGCCTTCATCTTTACCCCAGGGGGGAGGCAGGGTCAAACAAAAAATTCCATGCTATTCAGGGGTTGTGACACAAGATACTGAACTGCATTAATTTTTGATGACACTTACTTATCGCTGATAGCGACGCAGCCAGGCAAAGGGCAGCGCCAGCAGAGTCAACCAGAACAGGCTGCCACCACCGCCCTCGCCACCATCCTGACCGGTCTGGTTGTTGACCGGCGCATTGCTGACCACATAGCTGGCCGGGGCATTGCCCTGATAATCCGCCACGGCCGGCGTCAGTTTGACGGCGACCACGGTGGCGTTGGCGCGTTTGTTGAGGTCGCTCTCGCTGTCATAGCGATACGCCGTCGCGGCAATGGTGCCGTCGCTGCTGATGCCGCTGGCATAAGCGATGTGATAGTACTTGCCGTTCTGGGCACACTGCTTGTTGCCGGCGTCATCCTTGCCACAGATGAGATCGTTCAGATACCAGCTGTTGGCCGGGGCGGCCGCGTTCAGCAGGAAGGCTTCCTGCATGCGGTTGGTGCCATTGACCACCGGTTGGGTCTGATGGCGGGAGTCGCGCCAGCCAACCACCATGTTGTGCTCGTTGATGGCGGCCGCTTCCGAGCCTGCCCCCGAGACCGGCTTGTCTTGAAGAGGAAGGCTGGCCGCCGTACCCGGCTTGCTCAGGTTGAACAGGAACATCTCCACCGGGCGGTTCTGACCCTTGTTGATGCGATAGCGCTGGTTGCCGATCACGTAGCCGTTGTCGTTGACGGCCACGGCCCAGCTGTGTTGCAGCTTGGCATCGTCCTTGCCAGGCTCGCCATCCGGCAGCGGGATGATCTTGGTGGTGCCCACGGTGCCGGCAGCCGTATCCAGGGTCCAGTAGCTGGCGAGGTTGCGGCCATCCAGATCACCGGTGCCCACCTCGCCGGTAGAGCTGTAGCCCACGCCGTAGAGGGTGCCGTTGTACTTGGCCACGCCCAGTGCAGAAGCGGTTTGCAGCACCTCGTCACGCTGATGGCCATAGGTGCCGGCCTGCATCAGCTTGTTGAACCCGCCCGAGCTGTTGAGCAGCCAGAAACTCGCCTGGGTATCGACCCCGGGGCAGTAGCGGAAGTCACCGTACTGGCTGTCATTGCCCGTCTCGAAACACCACTTGTAGAAATCACCGCCCACCTTGTGGCGATACTTGTCGCTGGCCGCGGTACCGGTCACCAGATACTGACCGTTGTCCAGCTTCTTGATGGAGGTGGGTACGCTCAGGCCGTGGGTGCTGGCCGCATCCTTGAGCTCGACCGGGTTGCCGTCATTGACCACGGCAAAGGCGGTGCGCAGCTTGCCATTCATCTTGTAACCGACCCGATCCTCCGGAACATCCCCGAGGGCCGTCACCAGGCCATCGACCTCGGAGCTGGTCACGTAGCCCAGGTTGCTGCGTTGATCCACCTTGTCCAGGAAGTCGCGACGCCACTGGTAGGCAAAGCCCGAGTTGTCGCTCCAGAAGGAGTTGCAGACCGAGTTGGAGAGCATGCAACCCTGCTCGAAACGGAAACGATCCACCAGGAAGTCGGCAAACCGCACGGTGGAGAAGTATTCCGCCATGTTGTTCTTGGTGTTGAGCCCGATGAGGCCGTTGGCATCGCCGCTGATCCCGCTGGCATAGCCTTTGACTTCGTCATCGACGATGGTGAAAAAGGAGCTTTGTGCCGCCTGCGCGTTGAGGCTGGCGCCGACCAGGATGGCCAGCATGGATAATTGCTTTTTCATCTACTTCCTTAGTCTTGATGTTTCAACGCTTCCAACTCCTCCCAACGGGAGAAGGCGTGTTCCAATGCGGCCTCTGCCGCATTCAATGCATCCAGTTTGGGCTGGGTCTGCTCTGCTGGCAGGGAGAAGAAACCGGGGTGGTTAATCTCGGCCTGCAGGGCATCGAGTTCCATTTCCAACTGTTCCAGCCGGGCTGGCAGATTATCCAGCTCCAGTTGCAACTTGTAAGAGAGTTTTCGTGTTTTTTTCGCAGGCTCCGCTGCCGATGCGACAGGCTCTGCCACCTTGACCGGGGCCGGCTTGGCCGTCTGTTGGGCGGCCTGCAGGGCTCGTGTGGCCATCATGTCGGCGTAGCCCCCGACATAATCGCTGATCCGTCCATCCCCTTCAAACAGCCAGCAGCCGGTCACGGTATTGTCGATGAAACGGCGATCGTGGCTGACCAGCAGCAGGGTGCCCGGATAATCGGTGAGCAGCTCTTCCAGCAATTCCAGCGTTTCGACATCCAGGTCGTTGGTTGGTTCATCCAGAATCAACAAGTTACTGGGTTTGAGGAAGAGTTTGGCCAACAGTAGACGGTTTTTCTCGCCCCCTGACAAGGCCTTGACCGGGGTGCGCGCCCGCTTGGGCTCGAACAGGAAGTCCTGCAGGTAGCCAAGGATGTGGCGGGAGCGGCCGCGAACCATCACCTCCTGCTTGCCCTCCCCCACGTTGTCCACCACCGTCTTCTCGGGATCGAGCTGCTCACGGTATTGATCGAAGTAGGCCACTTCCAGGTTGGTCCCCTGGCGCACCGAGCCACGGCTCGCCTCGAGCTGGCCCATCAGCAGCTTGATCAGGGTCGACTTGCCGCAGCCGTTGGGGCCAACCAGAGCAATCTTGTCCCCGCGCAGCACCTGCAGATCCAGTCCCTGGAACAGGGTGCGATCACCAAAGTCCAGCCCCAGCCCCTCGGTCTCGAACACCAGCTTGCCGGAGCGGCCCGCCTCGTCCAGTTGCAGCTTGGCCTTGCCCTGCAGTTCCCGGCGCTGGGTGCGCTCCATGCGCATCGCCTTGAGGGCCCGCACCCGTCCCTCGTTGCGGGTACGACGCGCCTTGATCCCCTGGCGCACCCATACCTCTTCCTGGGCCAGCTTGCGGTCGAACTCGGCGTTTTTCAGCTCCTCGACCCGCAGCCACTCCTCCTTGCCTTGCAGATATTCGTCATAGTTGCCGGGCCAGGAGGTGATCACGCCGCGATCGAGATCGATGATCCGGGTCGCCAGCTTGTGGATGAACTCCCGGTCGTGGGAGATGAAGACGATGGCGCCGCGAAAGTCCTTGAGGAACTCTTCCAGCCAGTTGATGGCATCGATGTCCAGGTGGTTGGTCGGCTCGTCCAGCAGCAACAGATCCGGGTCACACGCCAGGGCGCGGGCCAGAGCCACCTTGCGCAGCCAGCCGCCAGACAGACTGTCGAGCGTCACATCAGGGTCGAGATCGAGCAGGGTCAGCACCTGATTGATGCGGGTCTCGTACTGCCAGCCGTTCTGATAGTCGAGCTGCTCCTGCAACTGGCTCATGGTGCGAATGTTGGCATCGGAAGGGTCGTGCGCCAGGGCGTGGGAGACATGGTGGTACTGCTTGAGCAGCTCCCCTACCCCGGCCAGCCCTTCTGCGGCGTAATCGAACACGGTGATCTCGCTCGAGGCGGGCGGATCCTGCTCGAGGCGGGTCACTTTCAAATCTTGTTGCAACACCAGACGGCCGTCGTCCAGCGGCAATTCGCTGGCAATCACCTTCATCAGGGTAGACTTGCCCGCCCCGTTGCGCCCCACCAGACAGAGGCGCTCGCCCCGCTCTATGGTGAGCTCGGCATGGTCGAGCAGCGGAAAATCACTGAACGACAGGGACGCGCCGTGCAATGTCAAAAGAGCCATGTTTGTTCCTTGTTGCTTATGAAAAAACGGGCGGCAGCGTGAATCTGCCCCCGTTTTGTCGTCAAATCCTGCTCACCCCTGTGCCAGCCAGCCTTGCAGCTCCCTCAGGGTGAAGGGCCAGCCCAGCTCCCGGCCGGCACTGTCTTGCAGCACCGGGATGCGCACCCGGTAAGCCTCGAGCCAGGCCTCCTCCTCCAGGATGTCGCAGCGGCGGGTCTGCGCGGCCATCCCGGCCTGTTCCACCAGCGCCCACGCCTGTTCGCACAGGTGGCAGCCGTCGGTGTGAAACAGGGTCAGCATCAGCCTTGTGCCTCGGCGTGGGTGATGATCCAGCAGTTGTGGATATGCTGGTTGCGCTCGAAGTCCTTGGGCCGGGTCTTGTTCGTGATGTTCTGCGCCTTGAGACCGATGGCGTCAAGGCCGGCCAAGTCCATCTTGAAGTGGCGCTTGTTGTTGGAGAAGACCAGGGTGCCGTCCGCCGCGAGCAGGCGCTTGAGGTGCTGCATCAACAGCAGGTGATCCCGCTGCACGTCGAAGCTCTCGTCCATCCGCTTGGAGTTGGAGAAGGTGGGCGGATCGATGAAGATGAGGTCGTACTGCTCGTCGGCTTCCGACAACCACTTCAGGCAGTCCGCCTGCACGAACTTGTGCTCACGGCCCACCAGCGAGTTGAGGCGCATGTTGTCCTGGGCCCAGTTGAGGTAGGTGCGCGACATGTCCACCGTGGTGGTTTCGCGGGCGCCGCCGAGCCCCGCGTGCACGGTGGCACTGCCGGTGTAGGCGAAGAGGTTCAGGAAGCGCTTGCCCTTTGCCATCTGGCCCAACATGCGGCGGGTCTGGCGGTGGTCGAGGAAGAGGCCGGTGTCCAGATAGTCGTAGAGGTTGACCCAGAGGCGTGCACCGTACTCCTGCACCTCCATCCGGTGCTGCTCTTCGGAGAGCTTCTGGTACTGCTGTTTGCCTTCCTGGCGCTCGCGCACCTTCAGGATCACCTTCTCGCCGTCCATGCCGGTCACCTTGATGGCGGCCTGCACCATGTCCAGCAGACGCTGGCGGGTTTTCTGGGCGGGAATGTCCTTGGGCGCCGCGTACTCCTGTACCACCAGATAATCCTGATAGCGGTCGATGGCGGCGTTGTATTCCGGCAAGTCCGCGTCATAGAGGCGGTAGCAATCGAGGTTCTCCTTGCTCGCCCATTTCTCGAGGGTCTTCAGATTCTTGCGCAGACGGTTGGCAAAGTCCTGGGCCACCTCTTTCTGGGAAGCGACGGCATCGAGGGCGATCTGATAGTTGCGCAACTGGCACTCGAGGGCGCCGTTGAACAGGCGATACTGCTTGTCGGCACGCAAGCGCAGGCAGCTCAGGAGTTCGGGAGAGGCGGAGAGAATGGTGACCTTCCACCCCTGGAAGCCGCGGCGCAGGGCATCGCCAAGGGCCTGATGCACTTCCAGCAACGCCGGGAATTCACCGAGACGCTCGCCATAGGGCGGGTTGGAGATGAGCATGCCGACCTGACGGCTCTCTCCTTCCACAGCCGGCATCGGCAGCGGATTTTCCAGCTTGGTGACATCGGCCTGCTTGAAGGTAATGAGATGGGCCACGCCGGCGGCCTTGGCGTTGTCACGGGCCTTCATCAGGACCCGGGTATCCGCATCGCAACCGAACAGTTTCACCTCGCAGCGCTGCATGCCGCGCTTGGCACGCACCTGGGCTTCCATCATCAGACTCTGCCACAGTTCACCATCGTGTTGCAGCCAGCGATCGAAACCGAAGCGCTCACGGCGCAGCGCAGGCGCCATGTCGGCAGCGATGAAGGCCGCTTCAATCAGCAGGGTACCGGAGCCGCACATGGGGTCCATCATGGGCTCGCCAGCCCAGCCGCTGCGGGCAATCATGGCCGCAGCCAGGTTCTCTTTGAGGGGCGCCTCGCCGGTGCCCTGGCGATAGAAGCGCTGGTGCAGCGCCGGTCCTGACAAGTCCAGCGTGATATTGGCCTTGCCTTTGCCAAGGTGCGCCATGATGCGAATGTCCGGAGACTTCTTGTCCACATCCGGGCGCACGTGGCCGCGCTTGGTGAAGCGATCGACGATGGCGTCCTTGATCTTCAGGGCGCCGTACTGGGTATTGCGAATGGAGGCGTTGGTACCGGTAAAGTCCACCGCGATGGTGGCGGTACCGGAGAAGTGCTCCTCCCAGGGAATGGTATGAGCCCCGAGGTAGAGGTCCAGATCGTCGTTCATCTGGAACTCGGAGAGCACCAGCACGATACGGGAGGCAAAGCGGCTCCACAGACAGGCCTTGTAGCCGATGGCCAGTTCGCCCTTGAAGTGGACGCCGGCCACGGTCTCACGGACCTGCTCCGCACCCAGATTGGTCAGCTCGACGGCCAGCAGGTTTTCCAGCCCCTTGGGGCAGGTTGCAAAAAATTCTTTCATCACGCTCACGGGGATGCCATAAAAATAGTGCCGCATTATACCTTATCGGCCCGCGCTCGGCACTCGAACCTTGGACAAAGGCGCCATATAAACGGCAAGAGGCGCGGCAGACTCTCCCCTCCCCCCTTGCGGGCGACAGGATCCCGCTCTTGGCTGGCAGCTGTCTACCATCACATTCGTAAAGAATTCGAAAATCTTGCCCGGACCAGGCAGAAAATGGTCGTGACGACCAGACGAAGGAAAAAGACAAATAATGGAACAAGAGAGAGACTGTGCGCTTAAATATCAGACCAATATAGCAGGCCTATAACAGACTTATTCGTCGCCATATAACGGCCCCATCGTCAGCCCACTTCCCGATATTGTGTCTGTGCCCGGACTCTGGCTTGCATCCGGTTATTCATCACCTTGATCACGGCAAAGCGCGGCAGCATCTTGCTGTTGGTCAGCACCAGTTCGTCGGTCAGGTTCAGGCAAACGCTCGCCTGATCGCCGGCTTCGATGACCATGAATTCCCCCCGACCGTGGGGAGTATCCATCCACACCAGGGATCCCATCTCTGGAATAACATGAGCCTGCTGTTCATGAAAGAACCAGCTTTGCGGCATCAGGGGTTTATAAAAACGGCTGACGGCGATGGCATTGAGGACCAGCTGGACCTGGTGGGGCGTACTCCAGTCGAGTTCAGCAGCCTTGTCCATCAACTGGTAATAGAGGGCGGCATCATCCACACAAAAAGGCTGGGTGGTGAAAGAACAGGGAACAAGTTGTCGACCTTTATATTCGGTGGCAAATATCATGCGATCGGACAAATCCAGCATCAGGCGATCATCCTGAGCGTCATAATGCCACTGCCAATTGTCATTGGGTTGAATACACATGGTGGTGCCCTTATCTAAGCCGTCCCTCGACTTTATTCCATGTCGAGAATTTGAGCAACGTTAAATAAGGGCAACCGGTTATTTTTTAAATATGGGTAACGATCTCTTTGACCAGACTCGGCCCTTTATAAATAAAGCCGCTGTAAATCTGGACAAGACTGGCACCCGCTGCCAGTTTTTCCCGAGCCGCCATGGCGCTGTCGATACCACCCACACCGATAATGGGCAGGGCGCCGTCGAGGGCCTTGGCCAGGTGGCGAATCACCTCGGTGCTCTTGTGCTGGAGCGGACGACCGCTGAGCCCGCCAGCCTCTGCGGCATGGGGCATGTCATATATCATCTCCCGCTCCAGAGTGGTATTGGTGGCGATGACACCGTCAATACGGTTCTTGATCAAAGAGGCGGCTACCTGATCTATTTCATCGAGTGACAGATCCGGGGCAATTTTCACGGCCAGCGGCACATACTTTTTATATTTCTCGGCCAGCTCCTGTTGGCGCTGTTTCAATGCGGCCAGCAGTTCATCCAGCGCATCGCCATATTGCAATTGACGCAGACCCGGGGTGTTTGGCGAGGAAATATTGACCGCAATATAACCGGCGTGGTCATACACCTTGTCCATGCAGAGAAGGTAATCATCCTTGCCCTGCTCGATGGGGGTGTCCTTGTTCTTGCCGATATTGATGCCGATCACCCCCTGATATTTGGCCTCTTTCACCTTGGCCACCAGATGATCGACGCCCTTGTTGTTGAAGCCCATGCGATTGATGATCCCCTCGGCCGGGATCACCCGGAAGAGACGTGGCTTGTCATTGCCGCTCTGGGGTCTGGGGGTCACGGTACCGACCTCGATGAAACCGAACCCCATGGCGCCGAAGGCATCGATGCACTCCCCGTCTTTATCCAGACCGGCGGCCAACCCCACCGGATTGGCAAAATTAAGCCCCATGACGGTGACGGGGCGTTTGGGCAGAGAGTGGCGGAAGAAACAATCAAGCGGGGTACCAAGAAGGCGGGGCAAATATTTGATGGAGAGATCGTGAGCCTGCTCCGGATTGAGTTTGAACAGGAAATGCCTGGCGAGTGGGTACAGCATGCTTGCTCCTTAAAAAAAGCCCCGGCAACTGGCCGGGGCTTTTGGGGTTATGCCGAGGTTCGGCAATTCAACTGGAGCAGGTTCAACTCTCGCAAGGCCACCGAGAACTTGGCGAACTCGTGCGTGCTCGTGGTCTTGAAGTCGGCCAACATGTGGGTCCAACGGGACAAGAGTTGCTCATGCTCCGAAATCCAGTCGGCCAGTATGGTAGCGCATTCCCCCTGCTCTTTGCACCCTTCCAGTACCACGGAGGTGAGGCTGCGTTGCTGCCAGTCCAGATCTTCGCGGAAGGAGGCCCGCGCCATCGCCTGCCAGTGGTTGCCCACCGGCTGATGGTTGATCTGTTCGAGGAACCAGTGCAGATCCAGCTTGGCACCCAGGCGGTAGTAGACGTTGGCAACCCGCAGGATGTCGGTCTTGTGCTCCGCGGCAATCTGCGCCAGATCCAGGCAGGAGAAGAGGCTGCTCATGTGGGCCACGCGACGGGCGATGGCCTCCGGCACCTGTTTCTCCATCAGGGCGGCGACCGCCTGGCTGTGTTCGGCCACTTCGCTCTCGTCCATTACCTCATAAAGGTGCTGACTCAGGGTCTCGAAGGCCGGGCGGAAGAAGGCGATGTTCTCGCCGATGCTCCAGCTGCGGTTGCGGGCGCGCAGGAACCAGCGGGTGGCGCGGCGTACGATGCGGCGGCTGTAGAACATCAGCTCGAGCTGGGTCTGGGCATCCACCCCGTTGTCACACCCTTCGATGTCGCGCCACAGCTGGTTGAGGCCAAACACCTCGCGCGCCATGGCGAAGCAGCAGGCCACTTCCGCCACCGAAGCACCGGTCTCGTCCTTCATCCGGCTGGCGAAGTTGAGCCCCATGTCGTTGACCAGCATGTTGGCCACCCGGGTCGCGATGATCTCGCCGCGCAGCGGGTGCTGGGCCAGGGCAGCGCCAAATTGCTGCTGCAACTGGGTCGGGAAGCTGGTGACCAGCATGTTGGCGAGGAAGGGCTCCTCGGTCACTTCCGGGCAGTTGAGCTGCTCTTTGAGCACCATCTTGCCGTAGGCCACCAGCACCGCCAGCTCGGGTCGGGTCAACCCCTGCCCTGCCGCCATCCGCTCGGAGAGCTCCTCGTCGGAGGGGAGGAACTCGAGCGCCCGGTCCAGCTTGCCTTCCCGCTCCAGCCCCTGGATGAAGCGCTGCTGCTCTTTCAGCTGCTCGGCACCACGGAAGGCGGTCACCGAGATGGATTGTGACTGGCGGTAGGCGTTGGTGATGACCACCTGGGCCACCGCATCCGTCATCTCGTAGAGCATCTGGTTGCGCTGCTTGAGGGTCAGGTCACCGGCCGCCACCAATTGGTTCAGCAGGATCTTGATGTTGACCTCGTTGTCGGAGCAATCCACCCCGCCCACGTTGTCGGTGAAGTCGGTGTTGATGCGACCACCCTGACTGGCGTACTCCACCCGGCCAAGCTGGGTGAAGCCCAGGTTGCCACCCTCGCCCACGATGCGGGCACGCAGGTCACGCCCATTGACCCGCAGCACGTCGTTGCTGCGATCCCCGACGTCGGCGTCGCTCTCGCGGGCGCTCTTCACATAGGTGCCGATGCCGCCGTTCCAGAGCAGGTCGACGTTCAGGCAGAGCAGCGCCTTGATCAGCTCGTTCGGGGCCATGCCGCTCTTGTCGGTGCCGAGCAGGGTCTGCATTTCCGGGCTCAGCTTGATGGACTTGGCAGAGCGCAGGAAGATGCCGCCCCCCTTGGAGATGAGCTCACGGTTGTAGTCATCCCAGCTCGAGCCCGGCAGCTCGAACAGGCGCTTGCGCTCGACGAAGCTCCTGGCCGCATCCGGGGTCGGGTCGACGAAGATGTGCATGTGGTTGAAGGCGCCCACCAGCTGGATGTGCTCGGAGAGCAGCATGCCGTTGCCGAACACGTCGCCGGCCATGTCGCCTATCCCCACGCAGGTGAAGTCGGTGGTCTGGCAGTTGATGCCAATCTCGCGGAAGTGGCGCTTGACCGATTCCCATGCGCCGCGGGCGGTGATGCCCATCTTCTTGTGGTCATAGCCGACCGAGCCGCCGGAGGCAAACGCATCGCCGAGCCAGTGGCCGTATTCGAGGCTGATTTCGTTGGCGATGTCGGAGAAGGTGGCGGTGCCCTTGTCGGCGGCCACGACCAGGTAATAATCATCCTCGTCGTGACGCACCACGGATTTTGGCGGGATCACCTCGCCCTGGATGATGTTGTCGGTCACATCGAGCAGGCCGCGGATGAACAGACGGTAGCAGGCCTTGCCCTCCTCCTGGATGACGGCACGGGGGGCGCCTGCCGGCATCTGCTTGCAATAGAAGCCGCCCTTGGCGCCCACCGGCACGATGACGGTGTTCTTCACCTGCTGGGCTTTCACCAGACCCAGCACTTCGGTGCGGAAGTCCTCCTTGCGATCGGACCAGCGCAGGCCGCCACGGGCCACCTTGCCCCAGCGCAGGTGTACCCCTTCCACTCGCGGGGAGTAGACGAAGATCTCGAACTTCGGCAGCGGCAGCGGCATATCGGTGATGCTGGAGGGGGCCAGCTTGAAGGAGATGTAGGGCTTGATGTTGCCCGCCTTGTCCAGCTGGTAGTAGTTGGTGCGCAGGGTGGCGTCGATCATCTCCACATAGCGGCGAATGATGCGATCGTCATCCAGGTTGGCGACCTGATCCAGCTTGGCCGCAAGCTCCTCGTGCAGCTTGGCCTGCACCTTGGCATCCTGCTTGATGGCCGGATCCAGGCGCTGTTCGAACAGAGTGAACAGCAGCTGGGCGATGTCCGGATAACGGGTCAGGGTCTCCTCGATATAGGACTGGCTGAAGGAGACGCCGGTCTGGCGCATGTATTTGGCATAGGCCCGCAGCACGGATACCTGACGACCGGTGAGGCCGGCCCCCAGCACCAGACGGTTGAAGCCGTCATCTTCCAGGGTCTTGTTCCAGATGGCGGCGAAGGCCTGCTGGAAGCGCTGCTGGCTCTGCTCCAGATCGAACGGTTGCTCGCCCCGCAGCAGCATGGAGAAATCGAGGATCCAGAACACCTCGCCGGTGGGGGTCCGTACCTGATACGGGGTCTCGCCGATGACGCGCAGCCCCATGTTTTCGAGCATGGGCAGGACGTCGGAGAGGTGGATGGGTTCGCTTCGGTGGAACAGCTTGAGGCGTACCCGGCGATCGTTCTCCTCCTCCTGGGCGCGGTAGAACAGCATGCCAAGCGGCTCGGCCTCGCTCAATCCATCCAGGGCCATGATGTCCGCCACGGCAGAGCCCGGCAGCACATCTTCCTTGTAGGCGCGGGGGAAGGCGGTGCTGAAACGGCGGCGCAGCTCGTTGCCGCGGGCCTCGCCATAGTGGGAAAGCAGCACGGAATCCAGGCGGTCATCCCAGCTGCGGGCCGCTTCAATCAGGTTGTTCTGTACTTCGTTCACATCCACATCCACGTTGTTGTTGTTGACCCGCACTATGTAGTGGGTCCGTGCCAGCACACCCTCGGTGAAGTAGACGTTGAACTCCACATCGATGCTGCTGCCAAAATATTTCTGCAAAATCTGCTGGGTCTTGACCCGCAGCGCCGTGTTGTAGCGCTCCTTGGTGACATAGACCATGCAGGAGAAGAAGCGGCCGTAGACGTCGCGGCGCACGAACAGGCGCAGCATGTCCCGCTCCTGCATCTCCAGCACCCCGAGACCGGTGGCCAGCAGCTCCTCTTCACGGGCCTGGATCAGCTCGTCGCGCGGGTAGGTTTCCAGCACGTTCAGCAGCGCCTTGTAGGCATGGGAGCCCGTTTCAAAGCCGGAGGCGACCATGATGCGCTCGAGGCGGTGGCTGATGAGGGGGATCTGGGTCGCACTGGTGTTGTAGATGGAGGAGGCATACAGGCCGATGAAGCGATCCTCTCCCACCACCTTGCCGTGCTCGTCGAAACGCTTGATGCCGATGTAGTCCACATAGGCCGGACGATGCACCCGGGATTTGCTGTTGGACTTGGTGAGGATCAGCAAGTCGGAACTGAGGGCCGCGTGACGGGCGCTGGCGGGCATGGTGCCGAGGCGCTGGCCTTCGTCCTTGATGGAGTTCTTCATCAGCCCCAGGCTGGACTCGGGCTGCGGCAGGATCTCGTGATCCCCCTCCACCGCCTTGACGTCGTAGCGACGATAACCCATCAGGGTGAAGTTGTGGGCGGCCACCCATTTGAGGAAGGCGACGCAGGAGTCCACCTCGGCCTGGCTGACCGGGTTCTTGCGTTTGGGCAGCTCCTCGATGATCTCGTTCAGGCGCGTCAGCATGGGCTGCCAGTCTCCCACCGCCAGGGCCACTTCCCGCGCCACCGAGTTGAGCTCGGCAGTCAGGGCGTCCATCTCCTCTTCACCGGTCAGGTGATCGATTTCGATGAGGAAGGCGGTTTCCACCGAGGTCTGCTCTGCGGTGTTGTCCAGATCCAGGATGGCGCCAATCTTGCCGCCTTCGCCGCGGATTAGGTGCAGCGGCTGGTGCAGCATCATGTGGGCGGTGATATTGAGACGCTTGAGCGCCATGCGGATGGAGTCCACCAGGAAGGGGGAATCCTGCAGGATGATCTCGACGATGGTATGGGGAGACTGCCATCCGTGGCGGGTCAGCTCGGGGTTGTAGACCCGGATATAGGGCTCGATGCCGGTGCGGTGGTTGAGGGCATTCCACAGACTGAGGGCGGCGCCATAGAGATCGCTGTCATTGCGGTCATGCAGATCAGTGCTGGCCATGTTGCCGTAGAACTTGGCAACGAAACATTCGACCAGGGAGGCACTGTTTTTCGGCAATTTCTGGTGGATCAGACTGAGAACGTTTTCGAGCAGAACGGAGGTAGGGGCGTCTTTCAATGCCATTGCTAGTTTCCTTATCGGACGACATCACAGACACGGCGACATCCACCCAGGATGCGCGCCGGTACAGAGTTGCAGCGAAGTGTAATGGCTTGGATCAAGGAAGGCGAGCAAAGGTGATAACGGGATGTTAAAAACAAGGGGCAGATCACGGCTTGGGTTGTGATAAATTTTGCCAAGTTGGCAAAATTCAGAAAATCCCACTGGATGCCGCGCCATTTACCGGATAGATAGTGACTTAAAGCAGATAATTACCCGGATTGATGTTCAAGTTTTGTTAATTTATGCGTTCCAGGGAAATGAAGCGATGATCATCCTGGGTTTTCAGTCGAAAGTAGCCGTGAACGCCGCTCTCCGACACAAAACGCCGGATTTTCTCCAACCCCAGCTCCAGGGTCAGACCCTGCTCGGTACGTACCACCAGGCGGTTCACCTGCCCCTGGTACATCAACATGATTTCGTCGCGGCCAAGGGAGAGCCGAAAAGTGTATTGCCTCATGTCACCTCCTGGTCATCCATGAAAAACGGGCAGGAGAGCCAGGCTCCCCTGCCCGCCATCGTGACGCTTACTGTGCCAGCGCCTTGCTCACCTTCTCGAACAGATCCCGCGCCAGCCCGTCCAGGTTGGCCAGGCGGGTCAGCTCGGCGCGAACCAGCGCCTTGCGCCCCTCATCGAGCCGCTTGAACTGGATAAGCGGGGTGATGAGGCGGGACGCCACCTGGGGATTGACCTCGTTGAGCTCGATCAAGAGATCGGTCAGGAAGTGATAGCCGCTGCCATCGGCAGCGTGGAACTGCACCTGGTTGTTCATGGCGAAGCTGCCGATGAGCGCCCGCAGCCGGTTCGGGTTGCGGATGCTGAAGGTCGGGTGCGCCATCGCCTGCTTCACGTCATGGAGCACATCCTTGGCCGGCTTGGCCCCCACCAACCGCAGCCAGTTGTCCAGTACCAGGCCATCATGGGCCCATTTGCCTTCGAAGTCGGCCAAGAGCGCGGCGCGGCACGGCAGCAGATGGCTGTTGGCCACCTGGAGCGCCGCCAGGGTGTCGGTCATGTTGTCGGCAGCCCCGTACTGCTCGCGCACCAGAGTATCGGCCTTCGCGGCATCCAGCGCCGCCAGATAACCCAGCACCACACCCTTGAGGGCCCGCTTGGCCATGTCGGCATGGACCACCTGATAAGCCGGCAGACGCAGGCTCTCGTAGCACGCCAGCAGGCGGTCGCCAAAGGCGTGGGCCAGAGCAGTCTGAATGCCGTTGCGCACCTGATGGATGGCGTCGATGTCGGCCACCTCGAACAGCTCGGCCAGGGTCGCCTCCCCCGGCAGGGCCAGGATCTCTGCCTTGAGGGCGGGATCCAGTGCAGCCTCGTCCAGAATGGCGACAAAGGCCGCCAGCAGGGTGTGGGAGAGTGCAATCTCCTGCCCGTGCTGCACCCGCGCAACCCCGTCGATCACCGCCTTATTGATCAGCATCTGGGCCGCATCCCAGCGGGCAAACTCGTTACGGGCATGGCGCATCAGGAAGGCCAGGGCCTCGTCGCTGTAGTCATAGTGCAGCTTGACCGGGGCGGAGAAGTCCCGCAGCAGGGAAGGTACTGGCCTGACCGGCACCCGATCGAATTCGAAAGTCTGCTGTGCTTCCAGCACGTCCAGCACATTGCCAATGGCCTTGCCCTGGTATTGCAGCGGGATGACGGCCCCCTGCTCATCGTAGAGCTCGATGTCGAGGGGGATATGCAGCGGCAGCTTTTGTGGCTGATCCTGGGTCGGCGGGGTGTGCTGGCTCACGTGCAGACGATAGACACCGCTTTCGGCATCGTATTCGTCGGTCACGGTGAGCTCGGGGGTGCCGGACTGGCTGTACCAGCGGCGGAAGCGAGCGAGATCCACCCCGGAGGCATCCTCCATCGCCTGCACGAAGTCGTCGCAGGTGGCGGCAGAGCCGTCGTGACGCTCGAAGTAGAGGCGCATGCCCGCCTGGAAGGCGTCCTCCCCCAGCAGGGTATGCATCATTCGGATCACTTCAGAGCCCTTCTCGTAGACGGTCAGGGTGTAGAAGTTGTTCATCTCGATCACCACATCCGGGCGGATGGGGTGGGCCATGGGGCCGGCATCTTCGGCAAACTGCGGACCGCGCACGGTGCGCACGTTGTTGATGCGGTTGACGCCGCGCGACCCCAGATCGGAAGAGAACTCCTGATCCCGGAACACCGTCAGCCCCTCCTTGAGGCTTAACTGGAACCAGTCGCGGCAGGTGACGCGGTTGCCGGTCCAGTTGTGGAAGTATTCGTGGCCGATCACCCGCTCGATGCCGTGGTAGTCCGCATCGGTGGCAGTGGCCGGGTTGGCCAGCACGAACTTGGAGTTGAAGATGTTGAGCCCCTTGTTCTCCATGGCCCCCATGTTGAAAAAGTCCACCGCCACGATCATGTAGATGTCGAGGTCATACTCGAGGCCGAAACGCTGCTCGTCCCAGCGCATGGAGTGGATGAGGCTCTCCATGGCGAAACCGGCGCGGTCCAGGTTGCCCTTGTCCACGAAGATCTCGAGCGCCACCTGGCGGCCGCTTTTGGTAATGAAGTGGTTGCGTTCCACATCGAAGTCACCGGCCACCAGGGCAAACAGGTAACTCGGTTTGGGGAAGGGATCCTGCCACTGCACGAAGTGGCGACCGTCGTCCAGATCGCCGCTCGCGACCTTGTTGCCATTGGAGAGCAGATAGGGGTACTTGGCCTTGTCGGCGGTGATGCGGGTACTGTAACGGGCCAGGATGTCCGGCCTGTCCATATAATAGGTGATACGACGAAAGCCCTCGGCCTCGCACTGGGTGCAATAGGCATCGCCGGATTTGTAGAGCCCCTCCAGCGCCGTGTTGGCGGCGGGATCGATGTCGGTGACCACGGTCAGCACGCACTCGGCCGGCAGGTTGAACAGGGTCAGGCAGCTCTCTCCCTGCTCGTATTGCTGATAGGGCACGCCATCCACACTGACGCTGACAAGGTCAAGCCCCTCGCCGTCTAGCACCAGGGGTTCATTGTGATCGCCGCTGCGACGCAAACGGGAGATGGCGGTGACCCGGGTCAGGGGCTCTTGCAGCTGAAAATCGAGATCCAGGCTGTCACACCAATAGAGGGGAGCCTGGTAATCCTGGCGATATTTGGCCGTCATGGCCTGAGGTTGTTCAGTCATTATTGTGTGCTTCCACGCTTTGTTATTGACGTGTCAGAGGCTGTCACAAGGCTCGGACAGGGTCAAATAGTTTGCATTCAGGCAAAAGAAAGGGCGACCCGAGTCGCCCTTGTCATTCCATTGCCAGCATCAGCTCTTCTTGCTGAGGGTGGCCAGATCCGCCGTGATGTTGGCCGCTTCCACCTGGTATTCGTCAGGTGCCTCGAAATCGGTCGGCAGTTCATCCAGGCTCTTCACCGTCGGCTTGCCAAGACGAGTCAGCCGCTCGTTGGCTCGCGCCAGCGCCTTCTCGTCCTGTTTGGCCTGTTCAGCCAGCCGCTCGGCTTCGTTCAGGGAGACCGACTTCTTGTCCTTGTCCGCCTGATACTCCTTGATGTCCTGCAGCACATAGGCAAATTCCGGATCCTTGGTGATCCGCGCCTCGTGGGCCGATTTCAGCTTGGGCAGCAGGCTGGAGAAGTCCCCCAGTCGCTCGTAGCTGGCCGAGGCGATCTTGTCCCAAGGCAACGCGTTGAACTCGCGGCTCTCCCCCGTCTCACCCGGCGCCACTGCGGTCGGGAAGGCGATATCGGGAGCAACCCCCTTGTTCTGGGTGCTGCCGCCATCGATACGGTAGAACTTGGCGATGGTGTACTGCACGTGACCCAGCGGCTGCTCGTAAAAGTCATAGACCTTGGCGAGGCTGCGATGCTGCTGCACCGTCCCCTTGCCGAACGAGTTTTCGCCGAGGATCAGCGCACGACCATAGTCCTGCATGGCGGCGGCGAAGATCTCGGACGCCGAAGCGCTGTAGCGGTCGATCATCACCGACATGGGGCCACCGTAGTAGACATTGCCGTCGTCGTCACCATTGACGGTGATGCGACCCATGTGATCACGGATCTGCACCACGGGGCCGCTGGCGAAGAAGAGACCGCTCAGGGCGGAGGCTTCCGTCAAGGCACCGCCGCCGTTGCCGCGCAGATCGACGATGAGGCCGTCGATCTTCTGCTTGTTGAGGCTGGAGATCTCCTTGATCACGTCGTCGTGCAGATTGACGTAGAAGCTCGGGATCTCGAGCACGCCGATCTTCTTGCCCTCGGCGGTGATCACCTTGGACTTGGCGGCTCTGTCTTCCAGACGCACCTTGTCACGCACCAGCTCCACCAGCTCGGTCTTGGCGGTCGCGCCCTTGCCGCGCTGGATCTCCAGCTTCACCTTGCTGCCCTTCGGCCCCTTGATGAGCTCGACCACGTCGTCAAGACGCCAGCCTATAACATCCACAATCTTGCCGTCGTCCTGCCCCACCCCGGTGATCTTGTCATCGGGTTTCAGGTGATTGGACTTGGCCGCCGGGCCGCCGGGCACCAGGGAGCGGATGACGGTGAAGTCATCTTCCGCCTGCAGCACGGCACCAATCCCCTCCAGCGAGAGGTTCATCTCGGTGTTGAACCGATCGGCGCTGCGTGGAGACAGATAGCTGGTGTGCGGTTCAATGGCGCGGGCGAAGGAGTTCATGAAGAGCTGGAACACGTCCTCGCTCTCGGTCTGGGACATCCGCTTGATGGCGTTGTTGTAACGCTTGCCAAGCAGCTCCTTGATCTCGGGCCACTCCTTGCCGCTGAGCTTCAGGCTCAGGGCATCGAACTTGACCCGCTGACGCCACAGCTCGTTGAGCTCGGCTTCATCCTTGGGCCAGGGAGCCCCTTCCCGATCGAAGACGTAATTGTCTTTCTGGGTAAAATCGAAGGGAGTGTCGAGCAGTTTGAGGGCGTATTCGAACCGCTCGTACCGCCGCTGCTGACTCAGGTTGAACATCTCGTAGGCCGGAGCCAGTCGTCCTCGCTCGAGGTCGGTGTCAAAACCGGTACGATATTTCTCAAAACGGCTGATGTCAGAGGCCAGAAACAGGTTGCGGCTGTAGTCCAGATTCTCCAGATACTTGTCAAAGATCACGGAGGAAAAGGCGTCGTCCAGCTTGAACTGTTTGTAGTGGGAGCGGGTAAACAGATTGGCAATTCGCTTGCTGGCCGTAGCATGTTGGCTCTCTTGAGCCAACACAGGCAAATCACTTTCCTTGAGCACCGGCTCGATGGCCTGTGCGAGCCCGGCAAGCGCCAGGCTACAGGCAACGAGTGAAAAACGAATCACGCCATGCTTCAACATTCGTCTCCTTAGAGAACCAGATGCTCGAACTTGACCCGCAACATCATGCCGGTCTGCAATTGAACCTGTACGTCATCCTTGGTCACTTCCTTGATGGTCGCAGGCACAGGGGACTTGCCCAGCACGACGCGCACGCCCTGCTCGACTTTCAGGGTAGCGGCATCCACTTTCACCAGCGGCGCATCGGCGACCGGTGCAGCCTTGGGAGCAGGGGCGGACTTGGGCTTGTCGGAGCGGGGAGCGTCAGCCTTGCGCGGCGCGTTGCGACGCGGCTGCTTGGGCTTGTCTTCCTTCTCCTTGGTGTTGGTGCGGCGGCTGGCAAAGACACGTTCCTTGCTCTCCTTGAGCGCCTGTTTGGCATGCTCGATGTGCTCTTCGGTGAGCAGCTCGCCCGGGTTGCCGTCCAGATCGACACGGGCCTGGCCAGCCTTGAGGCCATGCAGGTAACGCCAGCTGGAGGTGTATTGACGCAGAGCAGAGCGCAGCATGGTCTTGGAGACTCTCTCGTCATCAGCAAGACGCGCGGCCAGATCCTGGAAGATGCCAATCTTGAGTGGCTTGGCCTCTCCTTCAGCGATGAAGCAGGCCGGGAATTTCTCGACCAGGTAGGCGACGATCTCTTTACTGTTCTTCAGCTTTTCAGTGTTTTCCATGTATAACCTTGGCTTTCATATAGACGCACGGGCATGCCCGAACACAACAAAGGCCCCATTATAGAGAGCTTGGGACCTTTTGCGAACCATCTAGCAATGACTTAGAGCATGCTTTCCAAAATTTGCACCGTTTCTTCGAGGCCAATCCGGTCCTGCTCGTCAAAGCGGTTAAAAATTGGACTGTCGATGTCCAGCACCCCGATGATCTCCCCGCCACGGTGCAGCGGGATCACGATTTCCGAGTTGCTGGCACCATCGCACGCAATGTGCCCCGCGAACTGGTGAACGTCGTCCACCAGTTGGGTCTTGCCCTCGGCAACCGCAGTGCCACAGACGCCGCGCCCGACCGGGATGCGCACACAGGCTGGCTTGCCCTGGAACGGGCCGAGCACCAGGGTCTCGCCCTGCAGCAGGTAGAAACCAACCCAGTTGATGTCAGCCAGTTCCTGATTGAGCAGGGCAGACAGGTTTGCCAGGGTGGCGATCATGTCGGGTTCGCCCTCCAGCAATGCCTGGGCCTGCTGGTTGAGCGTGCGATAAAATGCTTGTTTTTCAATCATGATTAAATGAACTTCACTCCTTGATAATCAATGCAAGGTACCGTCCTGCCTGAAAATTTCAAATCAATTTTCAATTATCCCCCCTCCTGGGGCCCGATGAGAGTCCGTTCAACGTGCCGCGCCCAACGTCAGTTGATGGCGCTGGCCATTGCTCCACTCGATGGTCAGGAGCCAGTCCATCGCCTCGGTCGTACAACTTCCCACCTGGGTCACCCCTCGCCACCCCGTTTGGCTGGGTTCAAACAGCACGGGGATGAGCCCCATGAACATCTCCTTGCCCTCGAGCCAGGCCTTGACCGGCGTGATGGCCGGCACACCCCCTTGAAGGCGCAGGACAAAGTCATGTTCAGGGCGGATCGGCAAGCCATCGATGCTGACCGTCAGCGGGCGATCCCCGACGATGAGGCGGCAGGGGCTGTGGGACAGATCACAAATCTGAACATTGGTGCCCTCTGCATGGTCGCTTCCAGTGCCTGAAAACCAGGTTCGATAGGCCATCAGGGAGAGCAAAATGACCAGCACCATGGACAGGTGGACGATTTTGCGTGAAGTGAGTCTCTCTTTCATGAAAAAACAGCTCTGTAAGGTACTTTGAAAATGTAATTTTCGTGATCTGGCGCAAGGTAAAAACTGGCGGACATGAGACCCGCTGGAGCCAAATATATCACTGTTTGTACTGTTATTTTACCGGTCATTTCAGTATCATTCTCAATGGATTTTCATTTAACCACCTTTTGCTTTTCCTTTTATTAACAGATGTTAACGAGAGGATTTTGCAAAACCGGGGTGAAAATGGCCCAGGACACCGGGCAACACTAACAACAGCATCGGAAGCGGAATACAACGATGAGCCATACAACAAACCACCCTGAGTACAACTACACCGTTGTGCGCCAGTTCACCGTCATGACGATTGTCTGGGGTATCGTCGGCATGTCGGTGGGTGTATTGATTGCAGCCCAGTTGATCTGGCCTGCCCTCAACTTTGACACCCCCTGGCTGACGTACAGCCGTCTGCGTCCCCTGCATACCAATGCGGTCATCTTCGCATTTGGTTGCAGCGCCCTGATGGCCACCTCCTTCTACGTGGTGCAACGCACCTGTCAGGTCCGGCTGTTTGGTGGTCCCCTCGCCTCCTTCGTGTTCTGGGGCTGGCAGGCGATCATTCTGTCTGCAGCCATCTCGCTGCCGCTGGGGTACACCACCTCCAAAGAGTACGCCGAGCTGGAGTGGCCCATCGACATCGCCATCGCCGTGGTCTGGGTGAGCTATGCCATCGTCTTCTTCGGCACCTTGGTCAAGCGCACCACCTCCCACATCTATGTTGCGAACTGGTTCTTCGGTGCCTTCATCATCACGGTGGCCGTACTGCACATCGTCAACAACATGGAAGTGCCGCTCTCCGGCATGAAGTCCTACTCCATGTACTCCGGTGCCATGGATGCCATGGTGCAGTGGTGGTATGGCCACAACGCAGTGGGCTTCCTGCTGACAGCGGGCTTCCTTGGCATGATGTACTATTTCGTGCCCAAGCAGGCGGGTCGCCCCGTCTACTCCTACCGCCTCTCCATCGTGCACTTCTGGGCGCTGATCTCCCTCTATATCTGGGCCGGTCCGCACCACCTGCACTATACCGCCCTGCCTGACTGGGCCCAGTCGCTGGGCATGGTGATGTCCCTCATCCTGTTCGTGCCCTCCTGGGGCGGCATGATCAACGGCATCATGACCCTCTCGGGTGCCTGGCACAAGCTGCGTTATGACCCCATCCTGCGCTTCCTGATCGTCTCCCTGTCGTTCTACGGCATGTCGACATTCGAAGGCCCCATGATGGCGATCAAGACCGTCAACGCCCTCTCCCACTACACCGACTGGACTATCGGTCACGTTCACTCCGGTGCCCTGGGCTGGGTTGCCATGGTGTCCATCGGTGCCGTCTACCACCTGATCCCGAACCTGTTCGGGCAGGGGCGCATGTACAGCATCAAGCTCATCAACGTCCACTTCTGGCTGGCCACCGTGGGCACCGTGCTCTATATCGTCGCCATGTGGATTTCCGGTGTGATGCAGGGCCTGATGTGGCGTGCGGTCAACGACGACGGCACCCTGACCTACAGCTTCGTGGAGGCGCTGCAAGCTTCCTATCCCTTCTACTTCGTGCGCTTCCTGGGTGGCTGCTTCTTCGTCACCGGCATGCTGCTGATGGCCTACAACGCCTATCGCACCGTCACTGCGCCCAAGGGTTCTCTGGAACCCGTCGCACAGCCAGCCTGATTTGAAGGGGTTTAAAGCATGAGCAACAACAACCGTCACGAGATTTTTGAAAAAAGCGTCCCCATGCTGGTGATTGGCATCATCTTCGCCATCAGCCTGGGGGGCCTGGTGGAAATCACCCCCCTGTTCTTCCAGAAGCAGACCAACGAGCCGGTGGAGGGCCTCAAGCCCTACACCGCCCTGCAGATGGAAGGACGCGACATCTACATCCGCGAAGGCTGCACCGTCTGCCACAGCCAGATGATCCGCCCGTTCCGCGCCGAGACCGAGCGCTACGGCCACTACTCGGTTGCCGGCGAGAGCGTGTGGGAGCACCCCTTCCTGTGGGGCTCCAAGCGTACCGGCCCGGATCTGGCCCGGGTCGGCGGTCGCTACTCAGATGACTGGCATCGCGCCCACCTCATCAACCCGCGCGACGTGGTGCCCGAGTCCAACATGCCGGCCTTCCCCTGGCTCGAGACCAATGTGCTGAGCGGCGAGCTGACCGGCAAGAAGCTGGCTCTGTTCCGGGATCACTTCGGCGTGCCCTATACCGATGCCGACATCGCCGGCGCCGGTGAGGCCGTCAAGGGCAAGACCGAGCTGGATGCGCTGATCGCCTATCTGCAATCACTGGGCCATGCCCTGAAATAAGGAGTCGGGATATGGATTACGGCACATTTCGCGGCCTGTACACCCTGCTGCTGATGGTCATCATGATTGGCATCATCGTCTGGGCCTACAGCAAGCGCCGCAAGGCTTCTTTCGACGAGGCCGCCAACCTGGTTTTTGCCGATGACGAGCAACCCAGTGCTGATAACAAGAACGCAGGAGCGAAGCAATAATGAGCACTCTGTTTAGCATTTTTGTGACCGTCATAAGCCTTGGCACCATTCTCGGCTGCTTCCTGCTGCTGGCTTGGTGCATGAAGGACAAGATGGGGGCCGAAGAGGGCAAACCCATGGGTCACACCTTCGACGGCATCGAGGAGATCAACAATCCCCTGCCGAAGTGGTGGTCCTATATGTTCCTCTTCTTCATCGTCACCGGGCTCATTTACCTGCTCGCCTTCCCGGGCCTTGGCAACTTCAAGGGTCTGCTGGGCTGGCAGAGCTCCAACCAGGATGTGCGTTCCCTGGCCGAGTCCAAGACGGCGGCCGAGTCTGCCAAGGCCGAAGGACGCGCGGTGGAATACGACCGGGAACTCGCCAAGGCCGACGAGATCTACGGCGCCAAGTTCCGCGAGCTGACCTATCAGGCTGACGGCAAGAGCTACAAGGAGATCACCGAGATCGCCAAGGATCCGGAAGCCCTGAAGGTGGGTCAGCGCCTGTTCCTGCAAAACTGTTCCCAGTGTCATGGCTCCGATGCCCGCGGTGGCCGCGGTTTCCCGAACCTGACCGACAGCGAATGGCAGTGGGGCGGCGCACCCGACCAGATCAAGACCACCATCATGGGCGGTCGTCAGGGGATCATGGCCGCCTGGGGCGAGATCCTGGGTCAGGACGGGGTGAAGGAGGTGGCCTCCTATGTGCTGAGCCTCTCCGGTCGCAAGGTTGATCTGGTGGAAGCCAAGAAAGGGGAAGCACGCTTTGCCATGTGCGCCGCCTGCCACGGCCCGGATGCCAAGGGCGGCATCGCCTTCGGCGCACCCGACTTGACCAACAACATCTGGCTCTATGGCGGCTCCCGTCAGGTGGTCGAACAGACCATCACCCACGGGCGCCACGGCGTGATGCCGGCCTGGAAGGACATTCTGGGGGAAGACAAGGTACACCTGCTCGCCTCCTACGTTTACAGCTTGTCCCACAACGATCGGCAAAATCAGCAGTAACATGTGATAAGCACGTGATTAATCAGCAAAAAGCCTCGACTCTTCGAGGCTTTTTGTTATCTTGTGTTGGCTGAATTACCGCCATTTCGTTAACCATTTGTTTCGGTAGCATCATGACCCAACCCTGGTATCGCCAATTCTGGCCCTGGTTCATCATCGCCCTCCCCTGTGCTGCCGTGGTAGGCAGCATCGCCACCGCCATCATTGCCAGCAAGGATGGGGTCAACCTGGTAGCGGAGGACTACTACAAGCAGGGTAAGGAGATTAACCAGGATCTCAGCAAGTTCGATCGCGCCGAGGCGCTCGGCATCCGTATCGCCCTCAATGTCAGCGACAAGGAGCTGACCTTGACTCCCCTGGCAGGGAAGATCCCACCAGGACAAGCACTGCACCTCTCCCTGTTTCATCCCACGTTGGCGGGCCTGGACAGCGAACATCTGCTGACGGCCGATGGCAAGGGAGTCTATCGCCTGATGCTGGACAAGCCCCTCACCGGCAAGTGGCACGTGCGGGTCGATGCCTTCAACCATGAATGGCGCCTCCAGGAGACGGCACAACTGCCGACTCAGACAGCGATTGAGCTCGATCCCAAGGGACGTTGAATCACGAAGGCAGGGTGATCGGCACGCCGGTCAGCCACCCTTCTCCCCGACCCGGCCTGCAGGGCTGCATCAAAGAGGGATGATCACCATGACCGGCTGTTTTCACTGTGGTGAACCGGTTCCCACTGGCAGTAACTTTACTCTCGAGATCAAAGGCATCGTTCAGCCGATGTGCTGCCCTGGCTGCCAAGCCGTGGCACAGACCATTCTCGAATGCGGCCTCGCCAGTTATTACGAACACCGCACCGCTCCCGGCATCAAGGGAGAACTGGTGCCCGAAGAGCTCGCCGCCCTCACCCACTACGATCTGGCGGAGGTGCAGCAGGAGTTCGTCACCGACACCGGTACGGGTCGCGAAACTACGCGCGAGATCCAGCTGACGGTGGAAGGCTTGACCTGCGCCGCCTGTGCCTGGCTCATCGAGCGGCACCTGATGACCCTGCGCGGTCTGCGTTACATCAACGTCAATACCACCACCCATCGCGCCCGCATCAAGTGGGATCCGGCCCAGCTCTCTTTGAGCGACATTCTCAAGGGCTTTGCCAGGGTCGGCTATCGCGCCTATCCCTTCCAGACTCATCAACAGGAAGCACTCTACGCCAAAGAGGTACGCAGCTACATGTTCCGCATGGCGCTGGCCGGCCTTGGCTCCATGCAGGTGATGATGTGCGCCGTGGCACTCTACATGGACCTCTTCATCAGCGTGGAAGAGGAGTTCATGATCTACTTCAAGTGGATAAGCCTTCTGCTCTCCACTCCCATCATGATCTACTCGGCCCAGCCTTTTTACGTGGGGGCATGGCGCAGCCTGAAGCAGGGGCACCTCTCCATGGATGTTTCGGTGTCGCTGGCACTGATCGGCGCCTTCGTCGCCTCCATCTGGGCCACGGTCTTCAACACGGGTGAGGTCTATTACGACTCCATCACCATGTTCGTCTTTTTCCTGCTGTTGGGCCGTCTGCTGGAACTGCGAGCGAGGCGCAAGGCGTCGGAGTCGAGCTCCAACCTGGCGCGTCTGGTGCCCATCATGGCGACCCGCATCGATGATGACGGCGAACACGAGGTGGCCGCCAAGACGCTGCGAGTCGGAGACAGGGTGCGGGTACTCGCGGGGGCCACCCTGCCGGCAGACGGCATCGTCACCTTGGGCCAGGCCAGCCTCAACGAATCCATGCTGACTGGCGAACAGTTGCCTCTGCTCAAGCAGGCCGGGGATCCCGTCTATGCAGGCACCATCAATACCGATGCCCCCCTGGAGATCCGGGTCAGCCATCCCATTGAAGAGTCGCGTCTGGCCCAGATCATGCGCCTGCAGGATCATGCTCTGGACGACAAGCCCGCCATCGCCCAACTGGCGGACGTGCTGTCGCGCCACTTTATCCTGGTGCTCCTGATCATTGCGGCCGCGGTCTGGACCTTCTGGCATTTTCATCAGCCCGAGCGGGCCTTCTGGGTCACCCTGGCGGTGCTGGTGGCGACCTGTCCCTGCGCCCTCTCGCTGGCCACCCCGACCGCACTGACCTCGGCCACTGCCAACCTGACCCGCAGCGGCATCCTGCTGCGCCGCGGCCACGTGCTGGACATTCTGACCCGGGCCAACCGCATCGTGATGGACAAGACGGGAACCCTGACCACGGGCAACATCAGCCTGGTGAGCACCCAGCCCCTCGGCGAGCTCGACGCAGCCCGCTGCCTCGCACTCGCCCATGCCCTGGAGACCTACTCCGAGCACCCCATCGCCCGTGCGTTTCGAAGCAAACCACTGGCGGACGGGGTACCGCTCGCCGCCAGCGACGTCACCCCCGTCATCGGCCACGGCGTGCAGGGAGTAATTGAGGGCAAGCATTACCGCATCGGCAGTGCACGCTGGCTCCAACTGGCGCAAGAAGAGAATGCCGCTCAAGGGCTGGCCATCTATCTGGCCGATGAACACGGACTGCTGGCCCGTTTCATCCTGGCCGACACGCTGCGCCCCGATGCCGGTGCACTGATCCAGGCCTTCAAGGAGGCAGGCCTGCAAACCACCATTCTCACCGGCGACGGTTCGGACCAGGCGGACATGCTGGCCCGCGAGCTGGGGGTCGATGAGCTGGTAAAAGGGGTCACCCCGGACGGCAAGCTGGCCTATCTCAAGGCCCGGGAAGCGGCCGGGGATATCAGCATCATGGTGGGAGATGGCATCAACGACGCCCCTGTACTGGCCGGCGCCCACGCGTCCTTTGCCATGGCGGGGGGCACGGATCTGGCCAAGAACAGTGCCGACGCCATCCTGCTGGCCGACGATCTCTCCCGTCTGCTGGCAGCCCGGGCCCTGGCCCTGCGCACTCGCAAGATCATCAAGGAGAACTTTGCCTGGTCCATCGGCTACAACCTGCTTGTGCTGCCGCTGGCGGCAAGTGGCTGGCTCCCCCCTTATCTGGCGGCTGCTGGCATGTCCCTGAGCTCCCTCATCGTGGTCACCAACTCCATGCGGCTCAACCGGTGAGCAGCCATCTGGCATCCTCCCGGGTGGCGGCACCTCTTGCCTCGCCGGGTTATCATCCCCCTTTCACCACAGGGTCCGCGCCATGAACATCATCTTCGTCCTCATCCCCATCGCCATCCTGTTCGTTGTCATTGCAGGAGCCGTCTTCTTCTGGGCCATCCGCTCCGAGCAGTTCGAGGATCTCGACAGGCAGGGCTCCAACATCCTGTTTGACGAGGAGCAGCGCCCATTGCCCCCCCCTGAACAACAAGCAGAACAGGAAAGCAAGCCTCATGACCAGCAGCCTTGACCTCATGGGCGCCCTGCTGGTCGGGCTTGCCGGTGCCGGCCACTGTATCGGCATGTGCGGCGGCGTGTCCGCAGCGCTCTCCATGGCCATACCTGCCGAGAAGCAGCATTTTTGGGGCCGACTCGGTTATCTGCTCAACTACAACCTGGGGCGCATCCTGAGCTATGTGCTGGCGGGCGCGCTGGTGGGTGGTTTGCTCGCCACCACCACGGAGATAGGCGCTGGCAAACACGCCCTGGCAGGGCTTCGCTTCATCGCCTCCCTGCTGATGATAGCGCTCGGCCTCTACTTGGCTGGCTGGTGGCATGGCGTCTTGCTGCTCGAGCGCATCGGTGCGAAGTTCTGGCCTCTCATCAAGCCGCTGGCAGGCAGGTTTCTCCCGTTTACATCAGCCAGGCAGGCCCTCCCCTTTGGCATGGTCTGGGGCTGGCTCCCTTGCGGCCTCGTCTACTCCATGCTGACCTGGAGCGCTGCCGCAGGCTCCGCGAGTGGCGGGGCACTCATCATGCTCTTTTTCGGCCTCGGCACCCTGCCGACCCTGTTTGCACTGGGGGGGCTGGCAGACCGATTGCGCTACTGGCTCACCCTGCGCAGCCTGCGCCTTGGGGGCGCCTTGCTGCTTATTGCCTACGGGATCCACACCCTCTGGATCGGGATGGCGTCCTTTTGAAACCCTATCCAAAACGGATGAGATGGTGGTAAACTTGTTTGATATAAATCAATTATTCATTTGAGCCTATGATCCCGGACAAGAAACCTGGCAGACGTATTCAGAGCGGTGGCTGTGCAATTCATTGCCAGGATTGCAGCATCAGCCAGCTCTGCATCCCCTTCACCCTGAACGATAACGAGCTCGATCAGCTCGACAGCATCATCGAGCGCAAAAAGCCGTTCCAGAAGGGTGAAGAGTTGTTCAAGGCCGGCGATGAGCTCAAGTCGCTCTATGCCATACGTTCCGGGACCATCAAGTCATACACCATCACCGAACAGGGTGACGAACAGATCACCGCCTTCCACCTCGCCGGTGATCTGGTCGGTTTCGACGCCATCCACAAGCAGGCCCACCCCTCCTTCGCCCAGGCGCTGGAAACCGCCATGGTGTGCGAAATACCGTTCGATGTGCTCGACGACCTCTCTGGCAAGATGCCCAAACTGCGCCAGCAGATCATGCGGCTGATGAGCAACGAGATCATGGGCGACCAGGAGATGATACTGCTGCTCTCCAAAAAGAACGCCGAAGAGCGCCTCGCTGCCTTCCTGCACAATCTCTCGGTTCGTTTCTCCGAGCGCGGCTTCTCCGCCAAGGAGTTCCGCCTCTCCATGACCCGTGGAGACATCGGCAACTACCTCGGTCTCACCGTCGAGACCATCAGCCGCCTGCTGGGCCGTTTCCAGAAATCCGGTCTCATCAGCGTCAAAGGCAAATACATTACTGTACTGGACAACGTTGCCTTGGGCGTCATGGCCGGAGCCACTCGTCCTCCCTGCGGTTAATCCCCGTTTATTCCCTTTTTTGCCGGATCGGATCACCCTGAAATTTGATCCGGCACACCTTGCCGTCTCCCCCCTTGGACTAAGCTGTAATAGCTAAAGAGTTGCCATCATTGGCCTTTTTACCAAGGAGGAGAACATGGTCAAGTACCGAAACATTCTGGTGGTGATCAATCCCGAGGAGGAGCGCCAGATCGCGCTCGAGCGCGCGGTCAAGGTCGCCGAGCTGGATGAGGGCGCCCAGCTGACCCTGCTCCTGACGATTTACGACTTCTCTTACGAGATGACCGCCATGCTCTCGGCAGACGAGCGGGAAGAGATGCGCCATGGTGTCATCGCCCAGCGTCGGGAGTGGCTCGACGAGATCCTAACTCCCTATCGGGCCAGAGGGCTGGAATGCGAAGTGAAAGTGCTTTGGCACAACCGTCCCTTCGAGTGCGTCATTCAGGAAGTGCTGGAACAGCGTCACGATCTGGTCGTCAAGGCGACTCACAAACACTCCTTCCTGCAAACCTTCATCTTCACCCCCACCGACTGGCACCTGCTGCGCAAATGCCCCTGTCCGGTTCTGCTGGTAAAAGAAGGGCACTGGCAACGGGGGGGCAACCTGATTGCCGCCATCAACTGCTCGAGCGATGACAAGGAGCAGAAGGTGCTTAACGAGCGGATCACCCGCGAGGGGATCGCCATCGCCGAGCTGCTTGGTGCCAGTCTCTATCTGGTCAACACCTACCCGGGCACCCCGGTCAATGTCGCCATCGAACTGCCAGAGTTCGATCCCAACGCCTACAACGATGCCATTCGCAAACACCATGAAGATCTGCTGCGGGAACATGCCGATCAATTCGGCATCAACCACATGTGGACCAAGGTGGCGGAAGGCTTGCCGGAGGAGGTGCTGCCGGACATGGCGGACGATCTGAATGCCACCCTGATGATCATGGGATGCGTCGGCCGTACCGGCCTCTCTGCCGCCCTGCTTGGCAACACCGCCGAGCACGTGGTGGACAGGCTCAACTGCGACATTCTCATCCTCAAACCCGACGATTACAGCTGCCCTGTGGATGACAGGCGTCATCCTGCATAAGCGTTTCTTGCCCTCCCCCGGGACATGGCTATAATAAGCCGCTTATTTTTGTCCCGGGTTTGAGGCCATGCTAGAAGAGCTTAACGCCAAAGAGAAATACAGTTTCAACAAGCTGCAGAAACGTCTGCGGCGCAACGTGGGCCAGGCCATCGCCGACTTCAACATGATTGAAGAGGGTGACAAGATCATGGTCTGCCTGTCTGGCGGCAAGGACAGCTTTGCCATGCTCGACATCCTGATGAGCCTGAAGGCCAGCGCCCCCATCCATTTCGATCTGGTGGCCGTCAACCTGGATCAGAAGCAACCCGGCTTCCCCGAGCACGTGCTGCCCGAATACCTGAGCACTCTCGGCATCGACTTCAAGATCGTGGAAGAAGATACCTATTCCATCGTCAAGGAGAAGGTACCGGAGGGCAAGACCACCTGCGCGCTCTGCTCCCGCCTGCGCCGCGGCATTCTGTATCGCACCGCCCAGGAGCTGGGCTGCACCAAGATCGCCCTTGGCCATCACCGTGACGACATCCTCGAGACCCTGTTCCTCAACATGTTTTACGGTGGCAAGCTCAAATCCATGCCCCCCAAGCTGGTGAGCGACGATGGCAAGAACGTGGTGATCCGCCCCCTGGCCTACTGCAAGGAGAAAGATCTGGTGCGCTATGCCGAGGTCAAGGCCTTCCCCATCATCCCCTGCAACCTGTGCGGCTCCCAGGAGAACCTGCAGCGCCAGGCCATCAAGCAGATGATGCAGGAGTGGGATCGCCGCTTCCCGGGTCGTCTCGAAACCATGTTCACCGCCATTCAGGACGTGATCCCGAGCCACCTGCTCGATCACCAGCTGTTTGACTTCAAGAGCATCAACCGCGACTCCGGCATCATCGACGGTGGCGACAAGGCATTTGATCCGCCAGAGCTGCCCAAGGCGCCGCTGCTGGACATCGACGAGATGGACATGCTGGACGTGATTGAGGTGCGCTAAGCCCCGTCACCCACAGAAAAGGAGCGCCAGGCGCTCCTTTTCTCATTCTGGCAATCTGCGGACTCGGATCGCTACCCCTTGTGCAGCCAGGGGGTCAGGCGCAGGATCTCCCCTTGCAGTTGCAGCTTGCCCTGGGCAAACCCCTTCAGCTGCGCATTGCTGAGCAGCAGTTGCCCCTGCTGCCAGGAGACGGCCTCCTGACGGGCCCCCTCCACAAGGTAGGCTGTGCCTGCGGGCGCCACCATGGAGATCCGCACCCCTTCCATCTTGGGCAGGAAATACTGGCCGACCATGCCGGCCATCTTGTCGAGCAATCGCTGCATCTGCTGCTGGCGCGAGACGAGCTCGGCCAGCGGCACCTCGGGTGTGGCGGGGGCGTCAGCCATCACCTGTACCGACAGATCGCAGGCGGCGTGGGCCTCGGTGAGCCCCACCACCACGATCGCCTTGTCGAGGTTGAGATCTTCGTCATAGGGCAGACGCAGTTCGCCATCCACCGTGACCTCGGCGGGCACATCCCTGTCCGGGGTCGAGACCCGGGCCGAGGTGAGCCCGCATCGCCGACCGTTCTGTTGACTGGCCAGATAAAAGCCCAGTCTGGCATGGCCAAATTCCCCCTTGGCGAAGGTCTTCATCTGGCTGTAGAAGGTGCCGTAGTCGAGTTCAAGGGACGGCTCAGCCTGTCCCAGCATGGGCATCAGCAGGAGCGCCGCCATCCCGTATCGCTTGTTCATATGCCATCCTTTTGCATCATGTTCCGGGCGGGTCGACACCGGCTGATCCCCTGGTATCCCGTTATGCGTTGAAATGATCCGGGCCCTGCCCGTCGTTGCCACTGGCAACCTCGGTCACTTCGACTGCCACCCCACACAGATCCCGGTAGAGAATGCCCTTGCAGTTGAAGTAGAGCGGCGCCACCCAGATAAGTCCCAGCCCCATGGGGATGAGCGCCAGGAAGAAGAGTGCCAGCATGACCCCGTGCAGCAGCACTATGCTGGGCCATCCCCGGGCAAAGAGCTTGAGGGAGACCAGAATGGCCTGAGCCGGGGAAAGACCGCGCTCCAGCACCAGAGGTACGGTAAACACCAGCCCCATGCCCACCAGGGCGGAAGGGATGAAGGCCAGCATCACCGGCACGCCCAGCAGCTCGAACAGGGGGCCAAACAGGCTGGTGATGAGGCTGCCGAGCAGACTCAGGCTGCCCAGGCGCAGGAAGTGGCGGAAGAAGTCGAATACCTGGCTCGGCCGGGCGCGCACCCCCACCGACTGCTGCAACCCCAGCATGTCGAGGGAGGAGGTCATGGGTGACATGATCACCGTGACCAGCAGGCTCAGGATCAGGGCCATATCCATATCCCCCCCTTCACGGGCGACATAGGGTGTCAGCAAGGTATTGCTCAGCAGGATCCAGATTGCCATGACCCCGGCGATGGCCAGCGCCAATCCGAAACCGGTACGACGAGTCTGTTGCCACCCCTCTTTCAACACCCCTTGCAGGTCCAGACGATATCCCTGGCTGAGGGACTGTTCGAGGGTTCCACCGATCCGCATTCTATTACTCAATTGACTGTCCAACATTCACTGACGACTGATCCAAGGTGGCACATTATAGCGGTTTGAACCGGCATGCGTAGCCGTTTTTCCTGTTATCTTCCGTTCAGAAAGCCATTGATACCAAAGGCCTTGCAACCCTTCTTGATGAGGTTCCCCTCACCCTTGGCCCCTCTGTCCAACGGGCGTAGGATGATGGCGCGCGCTGGCGGACGAGATGTCCACTGGCTCTTCTCTCTCACACAAGGAAAACGGTCATGTCCGAACTGACGCTCTATCTTGCCCCCGGTACCTGTGCCATGGCGGTGCGCATCGCTCTGGTGGAGGCCGGTGCCCCTCACCTTGTCAAGCGCCTGGATCTGGCCGCTGGTGAACAGCGCAGCCCCGACTACCTCGCCATCAATCCCAAGGGGCGAGTCCCGGCACTGGTAACGGAGCATGGCGTGCTGACCGAAACACCGGCTCTGCTGCTCTACGTGGCCCAGCGTTTTCCTAACGCCGGGCTGGCCCCATTGGATGACCCCTTCCTCCTGGCCAGGATGCAGGAGGTACACAGTTTCCTCGTCTCCACCGTCCATGTTGCCCATGCCCATGGACGCCGTCCCGGCCGCTGGGCCGACGATGAACAGGCCATGGCTGCCATGCAGGCCAAGATGCCCCAGAACATGCGCGATGGCTTTGACCAGATTGAGCGCCACTATCTGGCCGGCCCCTGGGTACTGGGGGAGCGCTTTAGCCTGGCCGACATCTACCTCTTCGTGATTGCAGGCTGGCTCGAGAGCGACGGGGTTGCCATCAGCGAGTTTCCCAAGGTGGCGGATCACTATCAGCGCATGCTGGCCCGCCCCGCAGTGCAGGCGGCGCTCGCCCTCTGATCTCCTCGCGCCGGGTACGCCTTTTTCTACGGGCAACATCCGGCGACGCCTCTCAGACGGGTGCTCTTCTGACACCCGTTTCTTCTGAAATTGCCCTGTCACTGAGATCGTTTTCACATTTTCGTCATCACTGCCTAGACCCGTTAACGGTTAACACCTATCTTTCGCCCTAATGACGCAACCGGTTGCGTAACCGATTGCCCAACTCAATATCCATATGCGGTCCCAGGCCGCCGAGGTGCTGTATGAAACGAGGCAAGCTGCTCAATGCTCCCTTAAGCGCGCTGGTCGCGCAGATGGGCCACACCGACGAGATCACCGTCTGCGATGCGGGCCTGCCCATTTCGGCAGGCCCCGAGCGAATCGATCTGGCGCTGATGGCGGGGACGCCGAGCCTTGAAACCGTGCTGACCGCCTTGCTCACCGATCTGGTGGTGGAGAAGGTGATCATGGCAACAGAGATCAAGCAGATCAGTCCCGCCGCCCATCAGGCGCTGGTGGTTCAGCTTGAGGCCCACGCAGCCGCCCAGGGCAAGCCCATCGCCATCGAATACTGCCTGCATGAGGAGTTCAAAACCCGCTCCCGCCAGAGCAAGGCGATCGTGCGCAGCGGCGAGGTGACCCCCTACGCCAACCTGATCCTCTGCGCCGGTGTGGCGTTCTGAATTCTTCAAAGAAGGCCTCTTCAAGGAAGCTGCAAATGAGCACAACCTCCCCCCTCTCACCCATTTTGGAGCTGACCGGGATCGTCAAGACCTTCCCCGGGGTGCGCGCCCTCGACGAAGCGGGTCTTCGGGTCTATCCGGGCCAGGTGATGGCCCTGCTCGGCGAAAATGGCGCTGGCAAGTCGACCCTGATGAAGGTGCTGACCGGCATCTACCAGGCCGATTCGGGCAGCATCAGCTATCGCGGCCAGCCGGTTCACTTCAAGGGCCCCCGCGACTCCCAGGATCAGGGGATCAGCATCATCCATCAGGAGCTGAATCTGCTGCCGGAATTGTCGATTGCCGCCAACATCTTCCTCGGCCGCGAGCCCCGTACCCGTTTTGGCAGCATCGACCACAAGCAACTGCGCGAACGAGCAAGCACCCTGCTGGCACGGCTTGGCGTCAAGCACGGCCCGGATACCCGGCTCGGGGATCTCTCCATCGGTGAACAGCAGATGGTGGAGATCGCCAAGGCGCTGTCGTTCGATGCCAGCGTCATCATCATGGACGAGCCCACCGATGCCCTCACCGACACCGAGACCGAGCAGCTGTTCACCGTCATTCGCGAACTGCGCGAGCAGGGCTGCGGCATCGTCTATATCTCCCACCGCCTGAAAGAGATCTTCGAGATCTGCGATCGGGTCACCGTGCTGCGGGACGGCAAGTGGATCGGCGAGCAGGCGGTGAGCGATCTGGATGAAGACAGGATCATCGAGATGATGGTGGGCCGTCGGCTGGAAGAGCAGTATCCGCGCCTTGAGCGCGAACTCGGCCCCGTCAGCCTGCAGGTGAAAGATCTGGCCGGCCCCGGCGTGCGCGGGGTGAGTTTCTCCCTGCGTCAGGGGGAAATTCTGGGCTTTAGCGGCCTGATGGGCTCCGGCCGCACCGAGCTGATGAAGCTTATCTATGGCGCCAGCCCCATCAGCGCTGGCCAGGTGACGGTGGATGGCCACGCCCTGGTACCCAGAAGCCCGGCCGATGGTCTGGCCGCAGGCATCGCCTATATCTCCGAGGATCGCAAGGGCGACGGCCTGGTGCTGGAGCTGTCGGTGCGCGAAAACATGAGCCTGTGCGCCCTCGGCGAGTTCATCCGTGGCGGCAAGATTGACGGCAAGGCCGAGCGCCAGGCGGTAGGGGACTATGTGCGTCTGTTCAACATCAAGACCCCGAGTCAGGATCAGCTGATCAAGCTCCTCTCCGGCGGCAACCAGCAGAAGGTGGCCATCGCCAAGGGGCTGCTGACCCGGCCCAAGGTGCTGATCCTGGATGAGCCGACCCGCGGCGTCGATGTCGGCGCCAAGAAGGAGATCTATCAGCTCATCAACCAGTTCAAGAAGGAGGGGATGAGCATCATCCTGGTCTCCTCCGAAATGCCGGAAGTGCTCGGCATGAGTGATCGCATCATGGTGATGCACGAAGGGCGCATCAGCGCAGAATTCAACACCCGCGATGCCAATCAGGAGAAGCTGATGGCAGCGGCAGTCGGTAAACAGTGGCAAGCAGAGCAAGAGGCAGCACAATGACAACCCAAACCCTTTCCCGCCGCGGCGTCATGAGCAAGGCCTGGTGGATCGAGAACAAGTCCCTGGTCGCGCTGCTGGTGCTGATCGGCGTGGTCTCTTTCCTGAGCCCCAATTTCTTCACCGCCGACAACCTGCTCAACATCCTGCGCCAGACATCGGTCAACGCCATCATGGCGGTCGGCATGACGCTGGTCATCCTCACCGCCGGCATCGATCTGTCGGTCGGCTCGGTACTGGCCCTGTGCGGCGCCCTGGCCGCCACCATGGTGGCCATGGAGCTGCCCATCGGCCTGGTGATCCCTCTCACCCTGGGGGCCGGCGCCCTGCTTGGCAGCGTCAGCGGCCTCATCATTGCCAAGGGCAAGGTACAGGCCTTCATCGCCACCCTGGTCACCATGACCGCCCTGCGCGGCGTCACCATGGTCTACACCGAGGGACGCCCCATTTCCACCGGCTTCAGTGACGGCGCCGATCACTTCGCCTGGCTCGGGACCGGCTACCTGCTGGGTCTGCCGGTGCCCATCTGGCTGATGGCCATCGTCTTCCTGCTGGCCTGGTACCTGCTCAATCACACTCGCCTGGGCCGCTACATCTATGCCCTCGGCGGCAACGAATCGGCCACCCGCCTCTCCGGTATCAATGTGGATCGGGTCAAGCTCGCGGTGTATGGTCTGTGCGGCATGCTGTCGGCACTGGCCGGGCTCATCGTCACATCCCGCCTCTCCTCCGCCCAGCCCACCGCCGGCATGGGGTACGAGCTGGATGCCATCGCCGCCGTGGTGCTGGGGGGCACCAGCCTGATGGGGGGCAAGGGCCGTATCATGGGTACCCTGATCGGTGCCCTCATCATCGGCTTCCTCAACAATGCCCTGAACCTGCTCGACGTCAGCTCCTATTACCAGATGATCGCCAAGGCCAGCGTGATTTTGCTTGCCGTGATGATCGATAACAAAAGCAACCGTTAACAAGCCACGCCACACACAAGGAATGAAATGATGAAAAAGCTCAATACCCTGCTCGCTGCCGCCATCATGTCCGTGCTGGGCACCGCCCAGGCCGCGGATCACACCCTGGCGATGGTGGTCTCCACCCTCAACAACCCCTTCTTCGTCACCATGAAGGAGGGCGCCGAAGCCAAGGCCAAGGAGCTTGGCTACGATCTGGTGGTGCTTGACTCCCAGAACGACCCGGCCAAGGAGCTCTCCAACGTGGAAGATCTCACCGTGCGCAAGGTCAATGCCATCCTGATCAACCCGACCGACTCCGAAGCGGTGGGCAACGCCATTCGCCTGGCCAACAAGGCGAACATCCCGGTGCTGACCCTGGACCGCGGCGCAGCCCAGGGTGACGTCAAGGCCCACATCGCCTCCGACAACGTGGCCGGTGGCAAGCTGGCTGGCGACTTCATCGCCGAGAAGCTGGGCAGCGGTGCCAAAGTGATCCAGCTGGAAGGGATCGCAGGTACCTCCGCCGCCCGTGATCGCGGCGAAGGCTTCGCCCTGGCGGTCACCGCCAACAAGCTGCAGGTGCTGGCCTCCCAGCCCGCCGACTTTGACCGCACCAAGGGTCTGAACGTCATGGAGAACCTGCTGGCCGCCCATCCGACCGTGCAGGCAGTGTTCGCCCAGAACGACGAGATGGCGCTGGGTGCCATCCGCGCCGTGCAGGCCGCCGGCAAAGAGGTGATGATCGTGGGGTTTGACGGCACCGACGATGGCAAAGCCGCCGTGGCCAAGGGTAAACTGGCCGCCACCGTGGCCCAGCAGCCCGCCCTCATCGGCGCCATCGGCGTGGAAACCGCCGACAAGGTGCTCAAGGGTCAACCGGTGGAAAAATCCATCCCGGTACCGCTGCAAATCGTCAACAAGTAAGTTGTTGGGGGAGGTTCGCCTCCCCTCTCTTTTTCCGCCAGTGCCGCCTGGTCTGGGCCCACCCAGACCAGGATGTACTCAACCAAGGGTGATAGGAATGAATCGTCTCGTAGTCCTCGGCAGCGTGAATGCGGATCATGTGCTGCGCGTCCCCCACTTTCCCCGCCCCGGTGAAACCCTGACCGGCCACAGCTATCAGGTGGTGCCCGGCGGCAAGGGCGCCAATCAGGCGGTAGCCGCCGCCCGCCTCGGCACCCCTGTCTCCTTCATCGCCCGCATCGGTGATGATGCCATCGGCCACCAAATGAAAACCGGGTTTGCCAACGACGGCATCGATGTCAGCGCCGTCGAACTCGACCCCAGGCTCCCCACCGGCATCGCCATCATCTATGTGAGCGACGAGGGGGAGAACAGCATCGGCATCTCCGCCGAAGCCAATGGCGCCCTCACCCCGGCCGTGGTGCAAGGTCACGAGGCGATGATCGCCGCCGCCCACACCCTGCTGCTGCAACTGGAAGTGCCGCTCGAGAGCGTGCAGGAAGCGGCCCGTCTGGCTCGTGCCCACGGCACCCGGGTGGTGCTCAACCCCGCCCCCGCACGCCCGCTCTCAAGGGATCTGCTGGCGCTGGTGGACCTCATCACCCCCAACCAGACCGAGGCCGAGCTGCTGACCGGCGTCAAGGTCACCGACGAAGCGAGCGCCCGTGAGGCTGCCGCCCGCTTCCACCAGATGGGCATCGGTGAGGTGATGATCACCCTGGGGTCCCAAGGGGTCTATTGCAGCAAGGGGCAGCAACAGGCGCTCATGCCGGGTTTTCGGGTCAAGGCGGTGGATACCACGGCGGCCGGGGATACCTTCAACGGCGCCTTCCTGGCGGCCGAGCTCGCCGGCGCCGACTTTGACGCGGCCGTACGCTTTGCCCACGGGGCGGCGGCACTCTCCGTCACCCGGTTTGGTGCACAGAGCTCCATCCCGAGCAAGCAGGAGGTCGATGCTTTCCTCCTTGAACAGACTGCGCAGGGGCACTGATGGCCAATATCAAGGAGGTGGCTGCGCTGGCGGGAGTGTCGACCACCACCGTTTCCCACGTCATCAACGAGACCCGCTTCGTGGCCGAAGAGACCCGGGAGCGGGTCTTCGCCGCCATGCGCGATCTCAACTATGCCCCGAGCCTGGTGGCCCGCAGCCTCAAGGTAAAGGAGACCAACAGCATCGGCATGCTGGTTACCACCTCCAGCAACCCCTTCTTCGCCGAGGTGGTGCGCGGGGTGGAGCGCTACTGCTTCGAGCAGGGTTACAACCTGATGCTGGGCAACACCGAAGGACAGGCCGAGACGGCGCTCTCCTACCTCAAGATGATGCTCAGGAAACGGGTCGACGGCCTGCTCATCATGTGCAGTGAAGGGCAGCAGGAGGTGTTCAACCAGCTCGACTGGCTCAAGAGCCTGCCGGTCGTGGTGATGGACTGGGGCATGGAGAATGGCGAGGTGGATCTCATCGCCGACAACTCCCATCGTGGAGGCTACCTGGCAACCCGCCATCTGCTGGGGCTGGGTCACACTGCCATCGGTTGCATCACGGGCCCCCACAGCCGCGCCCCGGCCAACCAGCGCCAGGCGGGTTTCGAGCAAGCGATGCAGGAGGCCGGGCTCACCGTCAATCCGGGCTGGATCCAGGAGGGAGACTTTGACTGCGCCAGCGGCGCCGCCGCCATGACCCGCCTGCTGGCGCTGCCAGAGCGTCCCACCGCGCTGTTTGTCTGCAACGACATGATGGCCATGGGGGTCATCAGTGCCGCCCATCAGGCAGGGCTGGTGATCCCCCGCGATCTCTCCATCGTCGGCTATGACAACGTGGCGCTGGCCCAGTTCATGTCCCCCCCGCTCACCACGGTCAATCAACCGAAAGAGGAGCTGGGCCGCCTCGCCGTCACCCGGCTGCTGGCGCGCATCAACGGCGAGCCCATCGCAAACCGCATGATCACCGTGGATCCGGACCTGGTGATCAGACACTCCTGCGCTCCCTTTTCCTCACCGGACAGCAAACCAGTTTAAGTGCCAGCAAGCAGCAGAAGGGCGGCCATGAGCCGCTCTTCTGTGTATTGTCTCCTTGGCATCGGCCCCGAGACTGCACAAGCCACCACTCAACTCAGCTTGAGATCATCCTCTTGCTGCGCCTCTCCCAGGGGAGCCAGGCGCAGCAGCCCCAGCGCCGTTGCCAACGGCTGGAGCAGCGCCTCGTACCCGGAGGGTGCTGGCAGCCAGTAGCGAATTGGCCAGCCCGCTTGCAGCAGTTCGGGGGCGCAGCTGCCAAGCTCGCTCAGCGCCAGCATGCAGCCACACTCGCGCATCTTCTCAAGCAGGGTGGCATCCGGTATCAGCGCAGGCAATGCCAGGATCAGTCTCCCCTGTGGCAAGGGGGGCAGGCTCGCCAGCAGAGGGGCCAGCTGGGCAGGCTGATGAAGCCTTACCAGCAAGGTGCCACTGCATGGCTCTTCTGTCAGCCATCGTGCCATCACGGGCCCAAGGACACCACGCTCTTGCATCCAGCCCACGTCACAGGGCTGCTGGCTCACCCGCCAGCGCAGGCTGACCGCCGTCACCGGCACGCCCTGCTCGTCTCTCATCGCCTCGCAGAGGGTCTCCAGGGGGGAAGGGGCGGCCCCCGCCAGCCATTCCCGCAATTGGTGCAGCTGCCGCTGGGCCATGTGGAGATCAGCCTTCATCGCACTCTGATACCACACCAGGGTGGTCCCCTCACGCTTGGCCTCGTTCAATGCCAATATGGCTTGCTCCAATAGCTCATCGGCATCCTCGCCACCCTCGCGCCTGGCCACTCCGAAGCGACACGCCAGATCAAAGCTGCTTTCCCGGGTCACAAACTCAAACTGCAACAGACTCACCATGGCTGCAAGCAGCAGGTTATCTCGCTGTCGTCGCGTCACGGGACAACCTCGATGCGGATCACCTGCCAGACCATGTTGTTGTGGATGGCGGACACATCCATGTCGGGATGGGCCGAGAGGGGGACCAGCAGCCAGAGCGGCCCTTTATTGCGACGGGTGAGCGGTTTGTCATCCTGGTAACGCACCAGGGTCAGCGGCACCTTGGCAAACAGGGAGAGATCGACCCGCTGCTGGTAGCCATTGAGTGCGGCAACATCGATGGCGCTGGCACTATCCACCTGCTGCTGCGCCAGCACGCTCTTCAGGGTCGGTCCACGATAGCGGTGAGTGCCGAGGGTCCAGGGCGTCGCCGTCTCGAACTCCACTTGTGGCAAGGCTGCCAACGCCGCCTCATCCAGGGTGATTTCCCGCTTGTCCGGCAGGATCAGTTGCAATAGCGAAGAGGAGGAAGCCTGGGTACCGAACGAGAAAAGCACCAGCAGGAGCGAGGCCATCCCGCGCGTTGGAAAGTTCATGACATGTTGTGCCAACTGCATCTTGAAGTTAGGAGCCAGTGTGGCGATTTCAGTGGGTCAATGCAACTGTGTGAAAAATCAATAATTAGGGGCCCCGCATCTCCATCCAGTTATGGCCCTCGACGGAGAGAGGCTGATGCACTCCGCAACTTTGCAGGAGTTCATCCACAAAAGCGGGCACCAGCAAGGAAGCCGGACCATAACGTTTTTCATCAAACTGGCTGCCCACTTCGCTCGGCTCCAGATTGAGCTCCACCGTATGGGCACCGTTCAGGCCGGCCTCATGGACGAATCCGGCGGCAGGGTAGACCGCCCCGGAGGTCCCGATGGAGATGAAGAGATCGCACTGAGCCAGGGCCGAGTAGATGCGGTCAAGTCCGAGGGGCATCTCCCCGAACCAGACCACATGGGGGCGCAGCGGGTGGGGAAACTGGCAGCAGGAACACAGCTCTTCCTGATGGAGATCCCCGCGCCACTCGATCACCTGACCAGAGCCCGGGCAGCGGGCCTTGAGCAACTCGCCGTGCATGTGGATGAGGTTCTTGCTGCCGGCACTCTCGTGCAGGTTGTCGATGTTCTGGGTGACCAAGGTGACGCGCCCCGGCAGCAGGCGCTCCAGACGGGCCAATGCATAGTGGGCCGGATTGGGGTGGATCTCGGCGCGCTGCAACTGATGGCGCCGTGCATTGTAGAAACGTTGTACCAGTTCGGGATCCCGCGCATAGCCTTCAGGGGTGGCCACGTCCTCCACCATGTGCTCTTCCCACAGGCCATCACAGGCCCGGAAGGTCTTGATACCGGATTCGGCCGAGATGCCGGCACCGGTGAGGATCACGATATGTTTGGCTGACTGCACCATGGTTGTTCTCCTCCAACGGGTAACAGGCTGACCTTAGCACAGGAGCAAGAGGCGGCCCATTCGCCCTTGGTCTTAGGCCGATGGGAGCACAAAGCTCGCCATGGGCGCGAGATCCAGCCTGGCAAAGACCATCTCCCGTCCTGTCACCAGGGTAAGCGGCAACCCGAGCCCCTTGAGCAGAGCCAGCATGGGGCGATTCTGGCCGAGCACTTCCGCCGTCCACTCCCGGATCCCCTCCCCGTATGCCAGCCGCGCAAGCGCCAGCAGGATGCGACGCCCGGCGCCGCGATGCTGAAAATGATCCGCGACGATGCAGGAAAACTCGGCCCTGTCCGGGTGCAGGCGCCGGCGAACGGACTGGGCCATGGCAAGCGGCCCCCCCTGCTCGTCGGTCAGCAGCAATCCTATCTGGGGTTCTCTGGGGTAGTCGAGAAAGAAGGCGAGCTGCTCGGCCGTCGCAGGCTGCTTGGCCCGCATGAAGCGCAAATAGACGCTCTGCTCGCTCAGGGCGTCATAGGCCGCGCATATTCGCTTCGGGTCGCTGCCCGCCAGCTCCTGCAAGCGGCAAGTCAGCCCCCCCACCACCATCGTCATCGGCAAGGCGGCCCGTGAGGCGGGAGCCGTCCAACCCGACATTCCCTGCCACAAGCGCGGCTCATCGAGCGGCCAGCAAAGATAGCGAGCCATTTACCAGCGCCCTGCCACGCCGCGATCCTGCCACTGGGCGGCATCCTGCAGGTTGAAGGGGTCGTCGAGGTAGAGCGCGATGCCAAGCTCCCGGGAGCGCTGGATGAAGCGGGCCAGCAAGGAGTCGGCAGCCATCGCCTCCAGTTCGGGCAGCAGGTGTTGCCCGAGCAGCAAGGATTGCAACGGCAGACGCTCGATGAGATCAAACGGCAGGTGCTGGGCATGATCGAGCAGCAGCGCGAGTCTGGCCCCCGCGAGGCTCGCCTGCAGCACCAGGGCGAAACGGTCCGCCTGGCTCAGCAGGTGATCCCGTCGGTGGATGACCAGGGTGAGTTCGCTTGCTTCTCGTCCATGCTGCTCGAGCCAGAGCTTGAGCGGCTCCCAGTGAGGGGAAAGACCGCTCAGGCTCAGCCAGATCGGCAGCGTGCAGGAAGCCGCATCTGCCAGCAGCCCAAGCTGTCCTCTCGCCTCTCCCTGCCAGCTACGCACGGTGCGCTTGAGCCCGCCCAGCCTGCGCTGACGCTGGGGGCCAAGATAGAGCATCTTGAGCAGACGCAGCAGATCGTCGCTTTGCAGCGGCTTGGCCAGGGCGGCCAGCACGTTGAAACCCGCATCGTGCAGGAGACGCCGGGCGCCGTCTATCAGGGTCTGATCATGAGCGGAGAGCAGGATGATGGGCAGACCGCTGTGGCGATACTGGGGATGGCTCATCAGCAGGCTGATGGCATCCTGCTCCGCTAGGCTGAGATCACAGATAAGCAATCTCACGCCCCCCTCTTCCAGCGCCTTGAGGCACCCTTCGCCATCCTGAACCCAGTGGCAGGGCAACCCCAGTCCCTGGATCTCCTGCTGAATGCAGGCTCCCTGGAAGGGGTGATCTTCGAGCAGCAGGATCTGGCACTGGGCGAGCCAGGCACGCCACCCCTGCTCTCGTGCCTGCAACCCCTCGAGCCAGGGATCGCTGAGGCGATAGATCCCCGCCCCGGGAGCCAACAGATGAGGCAGATAGTCGGCCCCCTGATGAGAGGCAGGATCAAACAGGGCGATGGCCCCGGCGGCAAACAGTCCTTCCCATTGCCAGCCGGCATCGGGTCGGGTGCGGTGCAGATTGGCATAGGCCGGCAGGCCCGCTCCCTTGACCGCCAGATGGGAGACGGCGTCCAGGGCATAGACGCTGACCGGGTAAAACGTTGGCTCCTGGCTGTCATCAGACTCCAGCAAGTCCATCAACTCTTCATCTGTGATGATCATCTCATGCTCTCTCGCCCAGTTGTCGGCAGACCTCTTCCACGCACTGCCTCAAGGCGGCTGCAAGGGGATGTCCGGGGGCCTCCTGCCAACGGTCGATCACCTCTACCAGGGGGGTAGCCCCCACCATTTTGGCGGCCCCCTTCATCTTGTGTAAAGCCGTATTGAGGGCCTTCTCGTCCCCTTGTGTGACACACCGCTCAATGTCGGCCAGATCATGGTGAACCGATGCCAGATAGATGTCTACGAGGGCCGGGCTGAGGGACACGGGCAGGGAAAGGGCTGCCGTTGGCTGCGGTGCCTTCCCCCCGTCATGGGGGCCAAAGACGGTACGAAGCAATACGGCCAGATCCCTGAGCAAGACGGGTTTGTCCAGATGGCCCTGACAGCCGCATTCCGCCAGTCGCTGCGCCGCCTGCTCGCTGAGATCCGCGGTGATCACGTAGACGGGTAGATGCTGCCAGCGTTCATCGGCGTGCAATTGCCTGCAGAGCTCGGCGCCGTCCATCACCGGCATCTGCAGATCCGTCAGCACCAGATCCACCGACTCCGATTGCAGGATCTCCAGTGCCAGACGGCCATTGGCCGCGCTCAATACCCGGGCCCCCAGCTGACCCAGCTGCATGCTGATCAGCATTCTGTTCACCTCGTGATCTTCCACCAGCAGCACCCGCCTGCCTGCCCCCGGCAGGTCCGTGATCTCCTCGGCGCCACGGACGAGTCTGAGCTGCAGCAGGCTGACCACGGAGCCCGGGATCCAGGGTTCCCCCTGCCAGTACCAGGCGCACAAGCCCCCATCGTCCTGCATGGCCCCAAGGCAAGGTGCCGCCGGATCCTCGGCCACGCCAAACTCTGCGAGCCAGGCCCGCATATATTCGAGCTCCCCGGGCAACAGTTGTAGGGAGACCGTCTTGACGCGCGGTTGCCAGGGCGCCTTCTCCTGCGCATGCCTGAGGGGCAACGAGCAGAGGAAACGGCTACCCCCGCGAGCCAGAGGCTCGACCCGGATCTCGCCCCCCATCTGCTCCATCAACTGGCGGCAGATGGCTAGCCCAAGCCCGGTTCCCTGGGCTCTGGGCTGGCCAGGCTCCTCCCCTTGTTCGAAGGGCAGGAACAACCGGGGCAACAGCTCGGCACTGATCCCGGGCCCCTCGTCGTCCACCCCGCACAAAATCCACTCCCCTTGTCGCCGGGCCCAGAGCACCACCTCTCCCCGCTCGCTGAACTTGATGGCGTTGGAGAGCAGGTTGTGCAGCACCTGTTGCACCCGGTGGGGATCGAGTTCCATCAAGGCGGGCAGCGCCGGGTCGAGCGCCAGGCGCAGTTGCAGATGGCGAGATCGCGCCTTGGACCAGTGCACCGCCGCCACGTGTTCGCACAGCTCCACTAGATCCGTGGGCTGTACAGAGAGGCGCAACTGACGCGTTTCGTTGCGGCTGAAGTCGAGCACGTCGTTGAGCAGCCCGAGCAGTTCATTGCCCGCCTGCCTGACATGGGCCAGAGCCGAGGCCTGCTCTGCATTGAGTCCGGTCTGCTCGAGCCACTCCAGCAAGCCGAGCATGGCGTTCATGGGGGTGCGGATCTCGTGGCTCACGGCGGCCAGGAAGCGCCCCTTGGCAAGCACGGCCTGCTGGGCCTGCTCGTGGGAAAGCTGCAGGGAGTGCTCCTGCTCCACCCTGGCCGTCACATCCTGCACCACCCCGTAGATCCGCCACCCCTCCCCCTGACGGCGCCCCCTGCCGGAAAATTGCAGCCAGCGGGTTCCCTTGGCGGGGTGCTGATAGCGCAGCAGATGGGAGAAAGGTCGCCCGGCTTGCAGCATGGCCAGCATGGGGGCTCGCATCTCGCGCCTGTCCTGGTGGGAGATGCGAGTCAGGGTCTCGTTGGGATTGACCCGGATCTGCTGGCTCGCCAGCCCCAGCAGTTCGTGACTGCCCCGGCTCACAAACTCCACCCGGGTGATGGCCCCCCCAGCAGGGTGAATTGCAGCACCACACCGGGCACCGTATTGGTGAGGGCGCGCAGGCGCCGCTCTGCCTGACGCAGCAGGCGGGTACGCTCGCGCAGGGCGCTGATGTCGGAGAGGGCGATAAGATCCCCTGCCGGTGCCTGGGGGCCCAGTCGCAAGGGGATCTGGGCATAGGAGTAGACCTGCTCGTGCAGCGCCAGCTCCCCTTCGGCGCCCTGCAACTGTGGCGCGGGCAGCACCAGATCGGCGGCGTAGCGCGCCTCCATGCGCTTGGCCCGCTTGTTGCGCTTGATCACCTCCCCTTTGTCATTGCGCAAGAACACGGGCACGGGGAGCGCCTGGAAGAGAGACTCCCTGAACTTGCTTTCCAGCGCCAGCGCCTGCTCTACCTTGTGACGCTCGCGGGCCTCCTGGGCCAGTTGCTGGCGGGAACGCCAGACTGACCAGATCACCGCCATGCTGATCAGCAGTGCCAGCAACACGGAGCCAAGCCAGAAACCGTAGCTGACCCCTTCCTGCTGGTTGACCACCAGGCGACGCCAGCGTTGCACCAGCTCGTCCACCTGCCGATCATTGAGGGTCATCAGGCTCTGATCCAGCACCCCTGCCAGGCTGGTCTGTTCCGGCCGGATGGCAAAACCGAGGCCGAAACGCTCCGGCAATTCGGTGATGGTCAGCTCGCTCAACTGGTTGTTTCGAATGGGATATTGGAGCTGGTACAACTCCGCCAGCATGGCCTGGGCATCCCCATGCCGCACCGCCGCCAATCCCTGCAGCAGGTTGTCGGTCACCTCCCACTCATGCTGGCCGAACCGGGCAAGCAGGCCGGGATCATAGAGCATTCTCGGGACCACCACCTTGCCACTGACGTCCGCGAGGGAGGCAGGCCCCCTCTTGCTGCGACTGACCAGAGCATAGCGGCTGGTCGCCACCATCCGGGTGAAGTCGAACTCCTTGTTCAGGGCGGCGGACTCCATCAGCCCGACCATCATGGCGGCATCGCCACTGCGCAGCAATGCCAACGCCTCCTCCCGGCTGGCGGCGGGTACCAGCTCGAAGCGCAGCCCTGTCTGCCGACTCACTTCCCGCAAGACATCCGCACTCCAGCCAATGAGCTCTCCCTGCTGGTTGACACCGCTGTATGGCATGAAGCCGGGATCCGCCACCATCTTGATGGTGTGGGCCTTGCCGACCAGCCAGGCCTGCTCCTTGTCGGTAAAATGCAGAGGATTCACATCCTGCTCACCCTGAGGCAGATACTTGCCCAGATCCCGGTAGAGACTGCCCGGCGGCAAATAGCGGATGGCCGTATCCACCAGCTCCAGCAACTCGGGCTGGTTGCGCATCATCAGCCGGTAACTGATGACCAGATCATCGCTGCGAAGACGACGAAGGCGCAGCCCTTCATCCGGGAATTCCCGCATCAGGTAGCGCAGTTGCAGATAATCGCCGAGATAGGCGCTGCCCTTGCCGGCCACCAGGGCACCATACCAGTTCTCGGCATCGGTCAGCTGTTGCTGGGATGAACCTGGATAGAGACGCTTCAGGATCTCCTGGGCCTGCCAGATAGGTGACACCAGAAACTGCGCCTGATCGAGCTCACCCCGATAGAGGATGGCGGACTCCGCTTCCATCATGGCCCGGCTCAAGACGGTATCGCTCGAGTTCGACCGGGCAGGCCCGACGTGAGGAATGAGATCGCAGCGCCCGTTCAGCAGATCCTGCGTCATGGCTGCCCAGCTCGGCCGCTTCTCGACATGCACCGGTACCGGCAACAGCTCTGCCAACCGCGTCATGCGATCGATAAGCAGGCCCCCCTCCGCCTCCAGATAGGGAGGACGTTGCAGGGCCGGGTAACAGAAGGTCAGTCCGGTGAGCGAATCGGCATAAGCCTGGGCACCCGGTGACAGCGGGAGTATGGCGGCACGCAGTGGCAAGGCCAGCAGCGCGCCGGACAACAGAAGGATTTTTATCATCGGAATGGAAAAGCCAGGCGATTGCCTGGCTTTTTGTCACTCGTTGGGTTCAACATTTTCTACCCTGGCCTTGAGCTTCTGGCCGGGCCGGAAGGTCACCACGCGACGGGCGCTGATGGGAATATCCTCCCCCGTCTTGGGGTTGCGTCCGGGACGCTGGTTCTTCTCGCGAAGATCGAAGTTACCGAAGCCGGAAATCTTGACCTGTTCGCCACGCTCGAGCGCCTGTCTGATCTCCTCAAAGAAGGCTTCCACCATATCTTTGGCTTCACGCTTGCTCATCCCGAGCTGGGTGAACAGGTGCTCTGCAATGTCGGCTTTGGTAAGCGCCATAGATCAATCCCTCAAGGATGCATTCAACTCTTCACCGAGGGCCCGCACGACATTGTCCACGGTCTCGGCGATCTCTTTCTCCTCCAGGGTGCGCTGGGTGTCTTGCAACACCAGGCTGATGGCCAGGCTCTTCTTGTCCTCTGCCATACCAGCGCCCTGGTATACGTCGAACAAGTTTATTCCAACTAACTGATTTCCGCCAACTTTTTTAATTACTGCCAGAACGTCGCCTGCCAGGATCTGTCTGTCAACCACCACGGCGATGTCGCGACGGTTGGCCGGGAACTTGGATACTTCGGCAGCAACCGGCACCTTGGCCGGCGTCAGTTTGTCCAGCTCCAGCTCGAACATGACAGCGCGGCTCTTGAGCCCCAGCTTCTTCTCGAGGCTCGGATGGATCACGCCGATGTGGCCGATCACGACGCCATTACGCAGAATGGCTGCGCTCTGGCCCGGATGCAGGGCACTGTGCTCGGTGCGCTCGAAGGTGAAGGTAGCCCCTTCGGCAGTCAGATCCAGTACCGCTTCCAGGTCACCCTTCAGATCGAAGAAGTCGACGGGACGGGCCTTGACATCCCAGTGCTCGTCCCCCTGGTTGCCGGTGATGATGCCGGCCAGCATGGGTTCCTGACGGATGCCGTTCTCGGCATTCTCGTCCTTGATGAAACGCAGACCCTGCTCAAACAGGCGCACGCGTGGCTGCTGACGGTTCTGGTTGTAGACCACCGCCTGCACCAGACCCGGGAACAGAGAGACGCGCATGGCGGACATCTCGACCGAGATCGGGTTCGGCAGCACGATGGCATCGCTCTGCGGGAACAGGGTCTGCTGAGCCTTGGGATCCACGAAGCTGTAGGTGATCGCTTCCTGGAAACCGCGGTCAACCAGCAGGTCGCGCACCCGCTTCAGGGTCACCTGTCCTTCTGCCTGCTCTACCATCGCGAGGGAGGCGGCGGGTTTGAGGTTCGGGATGTTGTTGTAGCCGTAGATGCGGGCCACTTCCTCGATGAGGTCTTCCTCGATGGCGATGTCGAAACGCCAGGAGGGGGCCAGCGCGGTCCAGCCGTCAGTATCTACGGTTACCTGCATGCCCAGACGAGTCAGAATTTCGACCACCTGCGCATCCGCTACGCTGATGCCGATCACCTTGTCGAGCTTGGTGCGGCGCAGCTTGATGGGTGCCGCTTTCGGCAGATGGGCATCGGATTTGACTTCGATGACCGGACCCGCTTCACCGCCGCAGATATCTAGCAGCAAACGGGTGGCACGATCCATCACCTTGGCTTGCAGCTGCGGATCCACCCCGCGCTCGAAGCGGTGGGAGGAGTCGGTGTGCAGACCGTAGGCACGGGCACGGCCGGTGATGGAGAGCGGCGCGAAGAAGGCGCACTCCAGCAGGATGTCGGTGGTGGTCTCGGAGACACCGGTGCGATCGCCGCCGAAGATGCCGGCCATGCAGGCAGGGCCTTTGCCATCGGCAATCACGAGCGTGGTCTCTTTGAGCTTCACCTCGTTGCCATCGAGCAGGGTCATGGGCTCGTCGGCCTTGGCGCGACGCACCACCAGTTCCCCTTCAAGCGTCGCCAGGTCGAAGGCGTGCATCGGCTGGCCGTATTCCAGCAGCAGGTAGTTGGTGATGTCAACGATGGCGTCGATGGAACGAATACCGCCACGGCGCAGCTTCTCCTGCATCCAGAGCGGGCTCTGGGCGTGCAGGTTCAGCCCCTTGATGACACGGCCCAGATAACGGGGGCAATCTGCTGACGCTTCAACCCGGATCGGGAAGGTTGCATCGATAGTGGCAACAGCCGGCGCCCAGGTCGGCTCGACCACGTCCACGCTGTTGAGCACGCCGATTTCACGGGCAAGACCCGCGATGCCGAGGCAGTCGGCACGGTTCGGGGTCAGATCCACATCGATGCTGACGTCGTTGAGCGCGAGGTATTCACGGATATCGGTCCCGATGGGGGCATCCAGCGGCAGCTCAATGATGCCATCGGCTTCGACGTCGATGCCCAGCTCGCTGAAGGAACAGAGCATGCCGTGGGACGGCTGGCCGCGCAGCTTGGCTTTCTTGATGGTGAAATCACCCGGCAGGGTCGCCCCGACCTTGGCCACGCACACTTTGAGGCCGGCGCGGCAGTTCGGCGCACCGCAGACGATGTCCAGCAGCTCGGCCTCGCCCACATTGACCTTGGTCACCCGCAGCTTGTCGGCGTCCGGGTGCTGGGCGCACTCGACCACTTCACCCACCACCACATTGTTGAACTGGCCGGCTACCGCTTCCACGGCGTCCACTTCCAGACCGGCCATGGTGATCTGCTCGGCCAGTGCATTGTCACTCAACTCGGTGCGGACCCACTCCATCACCCAGGATTTACTGAATTTCATGTTCTCTCGCCCTTACTTGAACTGCTTGAGGAAGCGCAGGTCGTTTTCGAAGAAGGCACGCAGGTCATTGACCCCGTAACGCAGCATGGTCAGGCGCTCAACGCCCATGCCGAAGGCAAAGCCGGAGTATTTTTCCGGATCGATGCCGACCGAACGCAGCACGTTCGGGTGCACCATGCCGCAGCCCAGCACTTCCAGCCACTTGCCGTTTTTGCCCATCACGTCCACTTCGGCGCTCGGCTCGGTGAACGGGAAATAGGAAGGACGGAAGCGAATCGTCAAGTCTTCCTCGAAGTAGTTGCGCAGGAAGTCGTGCAGGATGCCTTTCAACTCGGTGAAGCTGGCATGCTCGTCAACCAGCAGGCCTTCGACCTGGTGGAACATCGGGGTGTGGGTCATGTCGTAGTCGTTACGATAGACGCGGCCCGGCGCGATGATGCGGATCGGCGGCTGCTGATGTTCCATGGTGCGGATCTGCACACCGGAGGTGTGGGTACGCAGCATCAGATCAGGATCGAAGTAGAAGGTGTCGTGATCGGTACGCGCCGGGTGGTGAGCCGGGATATTCAGCGCATCGAAGTTGTGGAAGCCATCTTCAATCTCGGGACCACGGGCAACCTTGAAGCCCATCTCGCCAAACAGGCGCTCGATGCGCTCGATGGTGCGGGTCACCGGGTGCAGACCGCCATTCTCGATGCGGCGGCCCGGCAGGCTGACGTCGATGGTCTCGGCGGCCAGCTTCTGGTTCAGCACGGCGACTTCGAGGGCTTCACGACGCGCGTTTAGGGCATCCTGAACCTGCTGTTTGGCCTGGTTGATCACGGCGCCCGCTGCGGGACGCTCTTCAGCGGACAGGGCACCCAGTCCCTTCATCTGCTCGGTAAAAAAGCCCTTTTTACCCAGATATTTGACCCGGATTTCGTCGAGGGCGGCGATGTCGCTCACGCCCTCAATTTCGGCCTTGGCCTGGCCGACTACTTCTTCAAGCTGTTGCATGTCTTCCTCGTCACCACTCCCGGAACAGGAGCCTTTAGGCTAAATAAGGTCAAGAGGGGAATAATACAAAAAAAGCCCCTTGGCTGACCATAGTTATGACGGGCTTTTCTCCCTGCAAATCATTTTGTTATATGGATAAAGCCACAAGCCAGATGCAACAGGATTATGACAAGCGTCGTTTGTTCTAGTTTGTTGGCATATGGAAGGATAAAGCATTCATGAACGTGGCATGCTACCTGCCAACGCTCAAAAATGAGCAACAAAAAAGGAGGCCTGAGCCTCCTTTATTTTTATAACAGAGCTGGATTAGACCAGAGCTGCTTTAGCTTTTTCAACCAGGGCGGTGAAAGCCAGCTTGTCGTGAACGGCGATATCGGACAGGATCTTGCGATCGATCTCGATGGAAGCCTTCTTCAGACCGTCGATCAGACGGCTGTAGGACAGGCCGTTCTGACGGGCTGCAGCGTTGATACGTGCAATCCACAGTTGACGGAACTGACGCTTCTTCTGGCGACGGTCACGGTAGGCATACTGACCAGCTTTGGTTACCGCTTGTACCGCTACGCGGTAGACACGGGAACGGGCGCCGTAGTAACCCTTGGCGGCTTTCATTACTTTCTTGTGACGAGCGCGAGCGGTCACACCACGTTTAACTCTTGGCATTTTTCACATCCCCCCTTATGCGTACGGCAGACAAGCGACAACACGTTTGTGGTCGGCAGCGGAAACAAAGAACTTCGGTCCCAGCTGACGCTTACGCTTGCTGCTCTTCTTGGTCAGGATGTGACGCAGGTGGTTGTGCTTGCACTTGAAGCGACCTGAGCCAGTCTTCTTGAAGCGCTTTGCGGCGCCCCGGTTGGTTTTCATCTTCGGCATTTCATACTCCGCATTGTGAGTGACAACAAAATCGCAAGGCGAACCGACTCATGGGGCCAGCCCCATGAGTCAATTTCTTGTGGGCCTTAAGATTTCTTCTTGGGTGCGAGGACCATCACAGCTTGACGGCCTTCGACTTTCGGGAACGATTCGACTACAGCCAGCTCTTCCAGATCGTTCTTGACGCGCTCGAGAACCTTGATACCAAGATCCTGGTGGGCCATTTCACGACCACGGAAGCGCAGAGTGACCTTTGCCTTGTCCCCGTCTTCCAGAAAGCGAACCAGGTTGCGTAGTTTTACCTGATAGTCGCCTTCGTCTGTGCCAGGACGGAATTTGATTTCCTTGACCTGGACGACTTTCTGCTTTTTCTTCTGTTCTTTGGTGGTCTTGCTCTTTTCGTAGAGGAATTTGCCGTAATCCATGATCCGGCAAACGGGCGGCTCAGCGTTCGGACTGATCTCGACCAGATCCACTCCTGCCTCAAGGGCCAAGTTCAGCGCATCCTGAATGGAGGTGATGCCAATGGCTTCACCATCCAGACCAGTCAGACGAACTTCTTTCAGACGGATCTCTTCATTGATCCGGTGAGCGCGGGCTTGCGGTTGCTTGCCCAGTTTTTTTCCGCCTTTTATAGCTTATTCCTCCACTTTCTTTTGTCCGCGGGTCTGAACTTCCTGGGTCAACAGAGCAATCAGCTCTTCAACAGGATAAGAGCCCAGGTCAGCCCCTTTACGAGTACGCACTGCAATCTTGCCGGCTTCTACTTCTTTGTCGCCGCAGACCAGCATGAAGGGTACTCGCTTCAAAGTATGCTCGCGGATTTTAAAGCCAATCTTCTCATTTCTCAAGTCCGCTTTTGCGCGAAGGCCCGCATCATTCAATGCCTTGGCAACTTTCACAGCATAATCGGCCTGGTTATCCGTGATATTCATGACCACGGCCTGGGTCGGAGCCAGCCAGGTCGGGAACAGACCGGCGTACTCTTCCGTCAGGATCCCGATGAAGCGCTCCAGCGAGCCCAGAATGGCGCGGTGGATCATCACGGGGATGTGGCGCTCGTTGTCTTCGCCCACATAGGTGGCGCCAAGACGGCCCGGCAGGGCAAAGTCGAGCTGCACGGTACCACACTGCCAGGCACGATCAAGGCAATCGTGCAGGGTGAACTCGATCTTGGGACCGTAGAAAGCCCCCTCGCCCGGTTGCAGGTCGTACTTCAGGCCGTTGAGTTCCAGCGCCTCGGCCAGCGCGGCCTCGGCACGATCCCAGGCTTCATCAGAGCCGATACGCTGCTCCGGACGGGTCGAGAGCTTGACCACGATGTTTTCGAAACCGAAGGTGCCGTAGACGTCATAGACCATGCGGATGCACGCAGACACCTCTTCCATGATCTGCTCTTCGGTACAGAAGATGTGGGCGTCATCCTGGGTGAAACCCCGTACCCGCATCAGGCCGTGCAGGGAGCCTGACGGCTCGTTGCGGTGGCAGGAGCCGAACTCGGCCATGCGCAACGGCAGATCGCGGTAGGATTTCAGACCCTGGTTGAAAATCTGCACGTGACCCGGGCAGTTCATCGGCTTGATGGCGTACTCGCGGTTTTCGGACTGGGTGGTGAACATGGCCTGGGCGTATTTCTCCCAGTGACCTGAACGCTCCCACAGCACGCGATCCATCATGAAGGGGCCTTTCACTTCCTGATAGTCGTACTCTTTGAGCTTGCCACGGATGAAGGTTTCCAACTCGCGGAAAATGGTCCAACCATCGTTGTGCCAGAACACCATGCCCGGCGCTTCTTCCTGCATGTGGTACAGGTCGAGCTGCTTGCCTATCTTGCGGTGGTCGCGCTTGGCGGCCTCTTCCAGACGCTGCAAATAGGCCTTGAGCTGCTTCTTGTCGGCCCAGGCGGTACCGTAGATGCGCTGCAGCATCTTGTTGTTGGAGTCGCCGCGCCAGTAGGCGCCGGACATCTTCTGCAACTTGAAATGGTGGCAATGACGCATGTTGGGCACGTGCGGGCCGCGACACATGTCGATGTACTCTTCATGATGATAAAGACCGGGCTGGTCATCACGGGCAATGTTCTGATCCAGGATCTCGACCTTGTAGGTCTCGCCACGGGCTTCGAACACGTCGCGCGCTTCCTGCCAGGAGACCTTCTTCTTGATGACGTCGTAATCCTTGGCGGCCAGCGCCAGCATGCGCTCTTCCAGGGCAGCCAGATCTTCGTCGGTCAGGGTGCGGTCGAGATCGATGTCGTAGTAGAAACCGTTGTCGATGACGGGACCGATGGCCATCTTGGTCTGGGGCCAGAGTTGCTTGATGGCATGACCCAGCAGGTGAGCACAGGAGTGGCGCAGAATGTCCAGACCTTCTTCGTCTTTGGCGGTGATGATGGCCAGGGAGGCATCGGCTTCGATCAGCTCGCAGGCATCCACCAGTTCACCGTTTACCCGACCGGCAATGCACGCCTTGGCGAGACCGGGACCGATGTCCGCGGCCACATCCATGACGGAAACGGCGTGGGCAAATTGACGTTGGCTGCCGTCAGGCAGAGTAATGATTGGCATTAGGTGTTTCCTTATACAGTGGTGACCCCTACCAAAGGCCACATGCAGGTTGGAGAAACCCTTTCATGTCCAGCTGTTCACTCCCGAGTTTCACCGTTCACAATACGGTTGGTACACGGCAGTGGCACACCATATGGCGTGTGCAAGGCCATCCATTGAGAGGTACAGCGGGGGATTGTATCAGACGCGACAACCCAGACAAGCTGTCTTGGCGATTTTGCATACCGTCTAAGCGCGGGTGTCAACCTGTCCTACTTGCGAGGGCGCCCTTCTGCTGCCATACCCTGTACCAGATTGAGGCGTCAGCCAAAGCAAGGGGAGCATGATGTACACCTACGACATTTCATTTCCGGAGCATGCAGAAAAGCTGGTTCATCCGGATCACCTTCTCACGACTCACTGTCCCGTCCATATCGGTGAGCTGGTGATCCTGGGCGATGGCAGCAAGCGGGAGGTATGCAGCATCGTCCACAGTGCCGAGCGCAGTACCCTCTATGTCACGGACGTGACGCCCGGCAAAGTCACCGCCAGCCGTTGATCCCTAGCCGGCGTTCAGAAAAGAGTGGCCATTGAAATCGAAGGCGCTGCGCCCCTCCTCGGCCAGCGCCATCTCCTGCAACACCTGGAGTGCCATCTTGTTGCCCTTTTGCGAGGCCTGATAGAGCCACTGCTTCGCCTCGGCCAGTTCAACCCGCCCGTTGACCCCCATCAGTTGCAGGATGCCCACCTTCAGCATGGCGGGCACATCACCGTTCCTGGCTGCCAGCTCCATCCAGCGAAACGCCTCGTGCAGATCCCGCTTCACCCCGGCCCCGCGCAGATAGACCTCTCCCAGCCGATACTGGCCGAGAGCGTCCCCCGCCTGCGCAGCCTGACGATAGAGTCGGATGGCGCGATCCATATCCTGCTCGCTCCCCTGCCCCACTTCATGGCTCCAACCCATCAGCGCCTTTGCCCGTGGCTGGCCCTGCTCCGCCAGCGGCGTCCAGATCCGGGTCGCCTCATCAAAGTGCCCTGTCCGCCAGGCGCGGTTGGCCGCCGCCAGCTCCTGCTCAGTGGAGAGCGGGATCAGACGCCAGATGACCAGCGCAATGAGGGCGATGAAGAGCCAGCGGGCGATAGTAGGTTGCATGACATTTTCCGTGATCTGGTTCGCATTTCGTCTATGTAAACGAAATGTAGCAACAGATCAAGCAGGAGATCACCTGGGTTCACCCTCTTTCATGGGGTCGCTCTTTGCGAACTTGCAGTTTGAGGGGCTACACAGCAAAATAACTGTATATATAAACAGTGCATTGGTGATGTGATGGCAGGACGAGGCGCGAACCACAATGTCGAGCACCGCTTCAGCGGCCCGCAAATCGAACCAGTTGACGACGGCTGGAGTCAGAGCGACTGGGACGCGGCATTTGCCGCCAGCGCTCCCCGCACCGAGGTGACGGAGATCAGCGCCCGCAGCATCATCAGCTACAACGATTCGCCGGATCTTCCCTTCGGTCGCTCCATCAATCCCTATCAGGGGTGCGAGCATGGCTGCATCTACTGCTATGCCAGACCCAGCCACGCCTACCTTGAGCTCTCACCCGGGCTGGATTTCGAGAGCAAGCTGTTTGCCAAAATCAATGCTGCCGAGCTGCTGCGACGGGAGTTTGCCAAACCAGCCTATCAGCCACAAACCATCGTGCTGGGGGCCAATACCGATCCCTATCAACCCATCGAGCACCACTATCGCCTGACTCGTGAACTCCTGACGGTGATGCTGGCTCATCGCCATCCGGTAGGGCTCATCACCAAGAGCGCCATGATCCTGCGCGACCTCGATCTGCTGACCGAGCTGGCCCGAGAAGGGTTATGCCAGGTGATGGTGTCGGTCACCACCCTCAATGAGACGCTGAGGCGACAGTTGGAGCCCAGGGCCAGCACGGGGGTTGGGCGGATCAAGGTGATCGAACGACTGGCCAAGGCCGGTGTGCCGGTCGGCGTGCTCGCCGCCCCCATGATCCCCAGGCTCAACGAGCCTGAACTGGAACAGATCATTAAGGCCGCCGTCGACGCCGGGGCGGGCTGTGCGGATTACATCTTGCTGCGATTGCCCCACGAGCTCACCACCCTCTTTTGCGACTGGCTCGATACGCACTATCCCGGCCAGAAAGAGGCGATCCTCAACCAGCTGCGGGCAAGCCGGGGTGGCACACTCAACAGCGCTACCTTTGGCAGCCGCATGCGAGGTGAAGGACTGTTTGCCGACCTGCTCGCCCAGCGCTTTCGCCTGATCAGCAGGCGGCTGCAACTGGGCAAGCGCCATATAGCACTCAATACGGCCGCCTTCATCCGCCCGGGCGAACAGTTGCGTCTGTTCTGAGCGCCGTCAGCCCCGTGGTCTCGGCGGGCAGCTTCCCGCTGGATGGCGCTGTGCAATCAGCTCCGCAGGCAGGCGGGATGGCTCGTGCGCCACCTCCTCCTCATCCACCCTAAGGCGCGCCTTCTCCTGTCCTCCCCACATCCGGCTCCACCAGATCTCCCACATTACCCAGCTCGTCATTACAGTGCTCCTGGCAAGCGATGCCTGCCTCTATGGTGGCCTCATTCAACGCAGGCAGCATGGCTGGCCGTCATGACAGGGCCATGACAGTCGAGTGAAGGAATCGTGTTGATGCGATGGAACCAACCCTGCATATCAGGAAGATGACGCCGTGGCAGGCAGGGCTGCATGCACGGCAGACGGAGCCTGGCAGCAGAAAAGAGGGCGCCAGGGCAAGCACAGGGACGGGGAGAGCCTGCGGTGAGGCGGACAAAAAAAGAGCGACCATCAAGGTCGCTCTTTTGCACCGGACAAAGGGGGACGATTACTCGTCGCCCGCCTCCCCGGTATCGACGGAGCCAGCGTCCGCTGCGGTGTCGGTGCCTTCAGACACCTCCCCTTCAACAGCCAGGGCCTCGGTTTCCTCTTCGTCGCTCTCGGCAACGCGCTGCAGGCCGACCACGGTCTCGTCTTCACCGGTACGGATCAGACGCACACCGCCGGTGTTGCGGCCGATGACGCTCACCTCGGACACCCGGGTACGAACCAGGGTACCGCCGTTGGTGATCAGCATGATCTGGTCGGTATCTTCGACCTGGATCGCATCGATAACCTTGCCGTTGCGCTCATCCACCTTGATGGAGATGACGCCCTGGGTACCACGGCTCTTGGTCGGGTACTCGTCCAGCGCGGTACGCTTGCCGTAACCGTTCTCGGTGGCGGTGAGGATGGCACCATCACCACGGGGCACGATGAGGGAGACCACCTTGTCACCGGCGCCCAGCTTGATGCCGCGCACACCGGCAGCTGTACGACCCATGGGACGTACGCCCTTGAAGGTGCCTTTGCTTTCGGTGCCTTCGCCGTTGTCGCTGCCGTCATCGTCGTTGCCGGTGTCGTCATCGGTATCGACTTCGTCAGTGGCATCGGCATCGGCGCGACCGCTGCCTTCCGCGAAGCGAACCACCTTGCCCGCATCGGAGAAGAGCATGATCTCGTTGCTGCCGTCGGTGATGTCCACCCCGATCAGCTCATCACCCTCTTTGAGGTTGATGGCACGGATACCGGAGGAGAGCGGACGGCTGAAGTCGGACAGGCTGGTCTTCTTCACGGTGCCGTTGGCGGTGGCGAAGAAGACATACTTGTCGGCGTCATATTCTTTCACCGGCAGGATGGCGGTGATGCGCTCACCCTCATCCAGCGGCAGCAGGTTGATGATCGGACGACCGCGGGCGCCACGGGACGCTTCCGGCAGCTGATACACCTTGAGCCAGTAGACCTTGCCACGGGTGGAGAAGCACAGAATGGTGTCGTGGGTGTTGGCCACCAGCAGACGCTCCACAAAGTCCTCTTCCTTGATCCGAGTGGCCGACTTGCCACGACCACCGCGGCGTTGGGCCTCGTAGTCCGAGAGCGGCTGATACTTCACATAGCCCTGGTGAGACAAGGTAACGACCACGTCTTCCGGGGTGATCAGATCTTCGATGTTGATCTCGGCACTGGACATGCTGATCTCGGTGCGACGCTCGTCGCCGTACTGCTCGCGAACGGCCAGCAGCTCGTCACGGATCACTTCCATCAGGCGTTCCGGGCTTGCCAGGATGTGCAGCAGCTCGGCGATGAGATCCAGCAGAGATTGGTACTCTTCCAGGATCTTCTCGTGCTCGAGGCCGGTCAGCTTGTGCAGACGCAGGTCAAGGATGGCCTGGGCCTGGATCTCGGTCAGGAAGTACTGCCCTTCACGGATGCCGAACTCCGGCTCCAGCCACTCGGGGCGAGCCGCGTCGTCGCCCGCTTTTTCCAGCATGGCGGCCACGTTGCCGAGCTCCCAGCCCTTGGCTACCAGGGCGGCTTTCGCATCCGCCGGGGTCGCACTGTGGCGAATGAGCTCGATGATGGGGTCGATGTTGGCCAATGCCACCGCCAACCCTTCCAGGATGTGCGCCCGATCCCGCGCCTTGCGCAGCTCGAACACGGTCCGGCGGGTCACCACTTCACGGCGGTGCAGCAGGAACGCATCCAGGATCTCTTTGAGGTTCATAACCTTGGGCTGGTTGTTGTCCAGCGCCACCATGTTGATGCCGAACGTGGTCTGCATCTGGGTGTGCTTGTAGAGATTGTTCAGCACAATCTCGCCGGACTCGCCGCGCTTGATCTCGATGACGATGCGCATGCCGTCTTTGTCGGACTCATCGCGCAGGGCGCTGATGCCCTCGATTTTCTTCTCTTTGACCAGCTCGGCGATCTTCTCGATCAGGCGAGCCTTGTTCACCTGATAGGGGATCTCGTGAACGATGATGGTCTCGCGACTGGTCTTCTCGTCCACCTCCACTTCAGCCTTGGCCCGCACATAGACGGAGCCGCGACCGGTACGGTACGCCTGCACGATGCCGGAACGACCGTTGATGATGCCGCCGGTGGGGAAATCCGGGCCGGTGACATGGGTCATCAGCTCGTCAATGGTGAGGTCGCCGTTTTCGATCAGCGCCAGGCAGCCGTTGACAATCTCGGTGAGGTTGTGAGGCGGGATGTTGGTCGCCATGCCCACCGCGATACCGGAGGAGCCGTTGACCAGCAAGGTTGGGACCTTGGTGGGCATGACAGCCGGGATCATCTCGGTACCGTCGTAGTTCGGCACCCAGTCCACGGTCTCTTTGTCCAGATCGGCCAGCAGCTCGTGGGAGATGCGCGCCATCCGCACTTCGGTGTAACGCATGGCCGCGGCGTTGTCGCCGTCCACCGAACCGAAGTTGCCCTGACCGTCGACCAGCATGTAGCGCATGGAGAAATCCTGCGCCATCCGGACGATGGTGTCATACACGGCGATGTCGCCATGCGGGTGATATTTACCGATTACGTCACCGACCACACGGGCCGATTTTTTATAGGGCTTGTTCCAGTCGTTCCCCAGCTCGTTCATTGCATACAGAACGCGGCGGTGAACCGGTTTCAAGCCATCACGCACATCCGGCAGAGCTCGTCCTACGATCACGCTCATGGCGTAATCCAGATAGGAACTCTTGAGCTCTTCTTCGATGTTGACCGGCGTGATCTCTCTGGCCAGATCGCTCATAGAAAGCCTTAATCCCTAATTAGTTGTTCTTTGGCTTAAACAGCGCGACATGGTAACACACTGAGCCAAATACATTAAGCCACAAATCCGATGAGCACATCGGGCTGGTGCGACGAGGTCGGTCCGTTATAATGCCCGCCAGGACAATAGATTGCGCGCGCCCAGCCCGCTGCGCGCCTTGCCACAGGATCATCAAAACATGAATAGTGATGCCAATGTCGATCTGACAGAAATCGCCAAATTTGAAGCCATCGCCTCCCGCTGGTGGGACATGGAGGGCGAATTCAAGCCGCTGCATCAAATCAACCCGGTGCGCCTTGACTGGATCACCGACAAGAGCGGCGGCCTGTTTGGCAAGCGCGTGCTCGACATCGGCTGCGGTGGCGGCATCCTCTCCGAGAGCATGGCCCGCCGGGGGGCCAAGGTCACCGGCATCGACATGGGCAAGGAGCCCCTCGGGGTCGCCCGCCTCCATGCCCTCGAGGCGGGCGTGGAACTCGAGTACCGCCAGATCACCGCCGAAGCCCACGCCGATGAGGCGCCGGGCCAGTATGACGTGGTTACCTGCATGGAGATGCTGGAGCACGTGCCGGACCCGGCCTCGGTGCTGCGCGCCATCGCCACCCTGGTACGGCCGGGGGGCAAGGTGTTCGTCTCCACCATCAACCGCAACCCCAAAGCCTATCTGATGATGATCCTCGGGGCCGAGTACCTGTTGAAGATGGTCCCCAAGGGTACCCACGACCACAAGAAGTTCATCACCCCCGCCGAACTGTGTCGCATGGGGGAAGCGGCGGGCCTCCTGGTGCGGGACATGAGCGGCGTTCACTACGCCCCGCTCTCCAACAGCTTCAAGCTCGGCAAGAATGTCGACGTCAACTACATGGTGGCGTTCGAGCGCCCGGAGCAAGGCTGATGAGCACACCTCACCCGATGCCCCTTGGCTGCGTGCTGTTTGATCTGGACGGCACCCTGCTCGACACCGCCCCAGACCTTGGCGCCGCCGTCAATCACGTGCTGATAAGCGAAGGCTTTGCTCCGCTCTCTGACGACATCATCCGCCAGACCACCTCCCACGGGGCCCTCGGGCTGCTCAGGGCCGGTCTTGGGGACGAGCTGCTGGAGGAGCTGGGGGCCACCCGCCTTCGCACCGCCCTGCTCGACTACTACGCCGCCAACCTCTGCGTCGGCACCCGCCCCTATGAAGGCATGGTGGATCTCATCGAGTGGCTCGACGAGAAAAAGCTGCCCTGGGGCATTGTCACCAACAAGCCGGGTTTTCTCACCGAACCGCTCTTGGCAGCCCTGCCCGAACTCGCCAGTTGCGGCGTGACGGTGAGCGCCGACACCCTGCCGGTGCGCAAGCCCGACCCCGCCCCCATGTTCTTTGCCTGCGAGCGCCTCGGCATCGCGGCCAGCCAGTGTCTCTATGTGGGGGATCACGTGCGCGACATCGAGGCTGGCCGCAATGCCGGCATGCGTACCGCGGTGGCTGGCTGGGGTTATCTCAATGATGACGAGGATCCCGCCCTCTGGGGCGCCGATCTTCACTTTGATACCGTGCAGGCCCTGCACCACTGGCTGCGTTACGAGCTGAGCTGACACGTTCATTGCCCATGACCGACAAGGCATCCGGATAGAGGTGGATCTGCGGGGCAACTTTGATGTTGTCCCGATGGCCGTGTGGGCATCTGCCCCGGCGCGCAGCTCCCCCCGCAGCACACCAGAGGGATCCCGGACGATCCCTCTTTTTATGGGCTTGGCAACCCCCCGAACGGCGTAACAGGACACCTTTTGACCCTGACTGCACAAGGGATGAGCAGACCGAATTTGCTAGTAAAAACACCCTGCTTTCGCAAGCAAAAAAAGTTATTTTAATTTTCCATCTTCGATCGCCGGACTTGCATTTGACGGATCGGACGGATGAAAACCCGTTCGCTGTGAGCGTCCACTAACTCCCGTCCCGACACCCACAATTTATCCACAGCTAATGCGTTATCCACAGATTGCATTACCGCATCGACCTCACTATCTTGTAGTTCGCATTAAAAATAACACTACATCTTGTGATTCATCGCACAATCCCTGCCCAGTTTCCCTCGACAGACGGAGCCGGGTTGCGCCATTGTGCGATGGCTTTTCGGGAATCAACCGATACCGGCAGGTATCAATGAAAGGGGTCATCAGCCAATGAACTTGTTTGTGACGAAGCGTAACGGACACAAAGAACCCATCGATCTGGATAAAATTCACCGTGTGCTCGACTGGGCTGCCGAGAAGCTCGACAACGTGTCGGTCTCCCAGGTGGAGCTCAAGTCCCACATCCAGTTCTATGACGGTATCCGTACCGCCGACATCCACGAGACCATCATCAAGGCTGCTGCTGACCTCATCTCCGAGCAAAGCCCGGACTACCAGTACATGGCTGCCCGTCTGGCCATCTTCCACCTGCGCAAGAAGGCCTACGGCCAGTTCGAGCCGCCCCACCTGTATCAGCACGTCGCCAGACTGGTGGACATGGGCAAGTACGACAAGCACCTGCTGGAAGACTACACCCAGGCGGAATTTGAGGAGCTGAACGGCTACCTCGATCACTGGCGCGACATGGACTTCTCCTACGCGGCGGTCAAGCAGCTCGAAGGCAAGTACCTGGTACAGAACCGCGTCACCGGCGAGATCTACGAGAGCCCGCAGTTCCTCTACATCCTGGTAGCGGCCTGCCTCTTCTCCAAGTATCCGAAAGATACCCGTCTGGACTACATCAAGCGCTTCTATGATGCGGTCTCGACCTTCAAGATCTCCCTGCCGACCCCGATCATGAGCGGCGTGCGCACCCCGACCCGCCAGTTCAGCTCCTGCGTGCTGATCGAGTGTGACGACAGCCTGGATTCCATCAATGCCACCGCCAGCGCCATCGTGCGTTACGTTTCCCAGCGCGCCGGCATCGGCATCAACGCTGGTCGCATCCGTGGTCTGGGCAGCCCCATCCGTGGCGGCGAAGCCTTCCACACCGGCTGCATCCCCTTCTACAAATACTTCCAGACTGCGGTGAAGTGCTGCTCCCAGGGCGGCGTGCGCGGCGGTGCGGCCACCCTGTTCTACCCGCTGTGGCACACCGAGGTGGAGAGCCTGCTGGTACTGAAGAACAACCGCGGCGTGGAAGAAAACCGGGTCCGTCACATGGACTACGGCGTGCAGATCAACAAGCTGATGTACCAGCGCCTCATCAAGGGCGGTGACATCACTCTGTTCTCCCCGTCCGATGCACCCGGCCTCTATGACGCCTTCTTCGCGGACCAGGACAAGTTTGAAGCGCTCTACGTCAAGTACGAGCAGGATCCGGCCATTCGCAAGAAGACCCTGAAGGCGGTGGATCTCTTCTCCCTGATGATGCAAGAGCGCGCCGGTACCGGTCGCATCTACATCCAGAACGTGGATCACTGCAACACCCACAGCCCGTTCGACCCGAGCGTGGCACCGGTGCGCCAGTCCAACCTCTGCCTCGAGATTGCGCTGCCCACCAAGCCGCTCAACAACGTGGATGACGAGGACGGCGAGATTGCCCTGTGCACTCTCTCCGCCTTCAACCTGGGCGCCATCGAGAAGCTGGAAGATCTGGAAGAGATGGCCGAGCTGGCCGTGCGCGCTCTGGACGCCCTGCTCGACTATCAGGACTACCCGCTCAAGGCCGCCAAGAAGGGCAGCATGAACCGCCGCACCCTGGGTATCGGCGTCATCAACTACGCCTACTACCTGGCGAAAAACGGTGCCCGCTACTCCGATGGTTCCGGTCTGGCCCTGACCCACCGCACCTTCGAGGCGATCCAGTACTACCTGCTGAAGGCCTCCGTGCAACTGGCCCGCGAGTTCGGCCCCTGCCCGGCCTTCAACGAGACCACCTATGCCCAGGGTATCCTGCCCATCGATACCTATAAAAAGGATCTGGACACCCTGTGCAATGAACCCCTGCACCTGGACTGGGAAACCTTGCGCGAAGAGATCAAGACCGTGGGTCTGCGCAACTCCACCCTGACCGCCCTGATGCCGAGCGAGACCTCCAGCCAAATCTCCAACGCCACCAACGGCATCGAGCCGCCCCGCGGCCTGGTGTCGGTGAAAGCCTCCAAGGACGGCATCCTCAAGCAGGTGGTGCCGGAGTACCACCGCCTGAAGGATCAGTACGAACTGCTGTGGAAACAGCCGAGCGTCGACGGTTACCTGCAGCTGGTCGGCATCATGCAGAAGTTCGTGGATCAGGCGATCTCCGCCAACACCAACTACGACCCGGCCCGCTTCGAAGGCAACAAGGTGCCGATGAAGCAGTTGCTCAAAGACTTGCTGACCGCCTACAAATACGGTCTCAAGACCCTCTACTATCACAACACCCGTGATGGTGCCGACGACACCCAGACCGATCTGCAAGATGACGGCTGCGCTGGCGGGGCTTGCAAGATCTAACCGCGAAACGCACTGATAAACCGGGCGGGAGCATCAAGCTCCCGCCCTCCTGTTTTCCCTATTTCACGGCATTCTAACCATGGCTTACTCTACTTTTTGCCAGACCCAAAACGATCAGCTCAAGGAGCCGATGTTCTTCGGCCAGTCGGTCAACGTGGCCCGTTATGACCAGCAAAAGCACGACATCTTCGAGCGGCTGATCGAGAAGCAGCTCTCCTTCTTCTGGCGCCCGGAAGAGGTGGACGTCTCCCACGACCGCATCGACTTCCAGGCTCTGCCGCCCCACGAGCAGCACATCTTCATCTCCAACCTGAAGTACCAGACCCTGCTGGATTCCATTCAGGGCCGCAGCCCCAACGTGGCCCTGCTGCCCCTGGTCTCCATTCCGGAGCTGGAGACCTGGATCGAGACCTGGGCCTTCTCCGAGACCATCCACTCTCGCTCCTACACCCACATCATCCGCAACATCGTCAACAACCCGGGCCAGGTGTTCGACGACATCGTGACCAACGAGCAGATCTTGAAGCGCGCCGGCTCCATCAGCCACTTCTATGACGATCTCATCGAGGCCACCTCCGTCTATCACCTGCACGGTGAGGGGGCCCACCGGATCGGGGATCGCGAAGTCACCATCAGCCTGCGGGAGCTCAAGAAGAAGCTCTACCTGTGCCTGATGAGCGTCAACGCCCTCGAAGCAATCCGCTTCTACGTGAGCTTCGCCTGCTCCTTCGCCTTCGCCGAACGCGAGCTGATGGAGGGCAACGCCAAGATCATCAAGATGATCGCCCGTGACGAAGCGCTGCACCTGACCGGCACCCAGCACATGCTGAACCTGATGCGCAGCGGCAACGACGACCCCGACATGGCGGAGATCGCCGTCGAGTGCGAGCAGGCCTGCTTCGAGCTGTTCAAGGAAGCGGCCCTGCAGGAGAAGGAGTGGGCCGAGTACCTGTTCCAGGACGGCTCCATGATCGGCCTGAACAAGGATATCCTCTGCCAGTACGTGGAATACATCACCAACCTGCGCATGGCGGCCGTCGGCCTGCAACCGGCCTTTGCCGGCACCAAGCAGAACCCCATCCCCTGGATCAACACCTGGCTCTCCTCCGACAACGTGCAGGTGGCGCCCCAGGAAGTGGAAGTAAGCTCCTATCTGGTGGGTCAGATAGACAGTGAAGTGCACGCCGACGATCTGGGTGACTTCGAGCTGTGATGCAAGGCGACCTCTGCTGGCAGACCATGATGCGGGAGAGCGACGTCCGTGAGTGACGCCACCGCCACCCTGAACGCGCCCCTGCATTCCGCCACCACGGCGTCGGAGGGGCAAGCCCCCCAGGTACAGACCCTGGACGGTGTGCTGCGCCCCCATCCCGGCGAAAGCGTGCTGGAGACCCTGGAGCGCCACGGCCATCACGTGGAGTTCCAGTGCCGCAGCGGCTATTGCGGCGCCTGCCGCACCCCGCTGCTGGCGGGCAAGGTGCACTACGCCGCCGTCCCGCTCGCCTTTGTCTCCCAGGGGGAGTGCCTCCCCTGCTGCTGCCAGCCGGTGGGCGCCATCAAGCTCGATATCCGAAAGGGCTGACGGCCCTTGTCGCCAGATCTGCCCCGCAAACAAAAAGCCGCCGGATTGCTCCGGCGGCTTTTTTCATGGGAATGTCCCGTCTCTTAAATGAGGGGCCATGACCCTCTTGCGTTACAACCAGGGGGCGGCGGTCGGCCCGTGGTGCAGACCCAGCTTCCAGACCCGGCCAAAGTGCTTGTAATGACCGGCCGCGACACCGGCCTTCTCACCCATACCGTGGTAGAGATCGAGGTGGCCCTTCTTCACCGCGCCCCCCACATCCAGCGCAATCAGCAGCCGCAGCTGGTGCTTGCCGGTCCAGTTGCCCTCTTTGTCCAGCAGCGGTACTTCCGCGAGGATGGGGGTGCCCATGGGCAGCAGAGTCTTATCGGCAGCCACCGCCGCCATCGGCAACAGCGGAATGCCGGCGGCCCCCACCACGTCGTTGGTGGGACGGCGCTCGAAGAAGACATAGGAGGGGTTCTGCTCCACCAGCTCCTTCACGCTCTCTTCCGGCTGACGATTGGCCCACTCCTTGATGGCCTTCATGGACATCTGCTCCTCGGGCACTTCGCCACGGTCGATGAGCACCCGGCCAATGCTGACATAGCCGTGGCCGTTCTTGCCGCTGTAGCCGAGGTACTGCAGCCGGTCGTCATCGCCGTAGTGAACGAAGCCGGAACCCTGCACGTCCATCAGGAAGTTGTCGATGAGGGACTTGCTGTAGCCCAGCTCCAACCCCCGGTTGGCCAGCGCCCCCCGGTGGATCTCGGCCCGGCTCGGGCAGCGACCGCCGCAGTTGGGCATGGCATAGATGGGATACTTGTACTGGGCGTCCGGGCGATGGCGCACCTCCAGCACCGGCGAGTAGTAGCCGGTGAAGAGCACGTTGCCCATGCGGTCGGCACCGCCAAGCTGCGCCAGGCTGATGCCGTACTGGGTGATATGGGCGGGATTGCCCCCATTGGCGACCCAGCGTGAGAGTTGACGGTAGAGCTCCCCATAGCGGCTCGCCATGCGGCCGGAGCGTTCCATCACCATCCGGCTCTGGGGACCGAACTTGCTGTAATCGGCGCGGGCGCGGCTGTTGATCCGCTCCACCCGCACCAGATCCCCCGGCAGGGCACCATCCAGATACTGCTTGCCCAGATTCACAGGGATCTCGCAGTTCAGAAAACATCCGGATTCCGCCTTCTTCTGGGGCACCTTGACCGGTTCAGGGTTGCCCGCACAACCGGCCAGCCCCACCACGGCGGCGGCCAACCAGTACGCATGTCTATTCATATGTCCTCATATAACACCGAGTGTCTTGCACGGCGGGGAAGATGCCAAAATTGCCCGGGGAAAGCAAACGCCTTCACGCCCCTGACGACGGATTTCTCCTGCCGTGATCTTCTGGGTTATAACAAGGTGACAAGGTGTGAGAGGTCATGGATGGAACAGCTCGAAATCTTCCCGCTCCAGAGCCCCTGTGTCGGGGTCTGCGAACTGAACAACAAGGGGTATTGCAAGGGATGCCTGCGAAGCCGCGAGGAGCGTTTCAACTGGCTTGCCATGACCCCTGCCCAGCAGCAGGAGGTGATGCGCCTGTGCCGCAACCGCAAGGCCAGGGTCGAGGCCGCTCGCCGCAAGGCGCAGGCCGCAGAGGCGGCCGATCCGCCGCCCCCGCCAGGCTGGGATTTTTAAATCCCACGTTGCCCCTCCCCCCAACAAGAAAGGCGGCCCCAGGGCCGCCTTGTCATGAAGAGTGTGTCACGCCGTGACGCCCTCAGGCGGTCGCCAGCTTGGCCTGCTCCTCGCCACGCTTGAGCATGGCGTAAGCCACCCCGGTCACCAGAGAACCGGCCGCGATCGCCAGGATGTACATCATCACATGGCTGATGGCGTTCGGGATGAAGAGCACGAACAGACCACCGTGGGGTGCCACCAGCTCGCAGCCGAACAGCATGGAGAGCGCACCGGTCAGGGCACCGCCCGCCATGCAGGCCGGGATGACGCGCATGGGGTCCTTGGCGGCAAACGGGATGGCCCCCTCGGAGATGAAGCACAGACCCAGCACGAAGGAGGCCTTGCCCGCCTCCTGCTCCGCCTTGATGAACTTTCTGCTGGCCAGGAAGGTCGCGATCCCCATCCCCAGTGCAGGCACCATGCCGGCGGCCATGACCGCTGCCATGGGGGCATAGGTCTTGGAGGCGAGCAGGCCGACACCGAAGGCATAAGCCGCCTTGTTGACCGGGCCACCCATGTCGAAGCACATCATGGCGCCGATAATGACACCCAGCAGCACGGCGTTGGCAGAGCCCATGTTGTTGAGGAACTCGGTCATGGCATTCATGATGCCCGCCACCGGGCCACCTACCACGTAGATCATCACCAGACCGGTGAACAGGCTGGCAAAGAGCGGAATGATGAGGATGGGCTTGAGGGCTTCCAGGGTGACCGGCAGGCGCACCTTGTCGCTCAGGAACTTGGCGCTGTAACCGGCGAGGAAGCCGCCGACGATGCCGCCAAGGAAACCGGCGCCGAGCGAGCTTGCCAGCATACCGGCGATCATGCCGGGCGCCAGACCCGGACGGTCGGCGATGGAGTAGGCGATGTAGCCTGCCAGCACCGGGATCATCAGGGCGAAGGCGGAGCCGCCACCGATCTTCATCAGGGCCGCGGCCAGCGTCCCCTCTTCCTTGAACGCTTCAATGCCGAAGATGAAGGAGAGCGCGATGATAAGGCCCCCCGCTACCACCATGGGCAGCATGAAGGAGACACCGGTCAGCAGGTGCTTGTAGGGGCCCGCCTTTTCCTCTTTCTTGACCGCAGCCGCGCCGCTGTGGCGATAGACCTTCGCCTCGGTCCAGGCCTTGTCGAGCTCGGCCCGGGTTTTCTTCAGGGCAGCCCCCGTGCTGGTGCGATAGACCGGCTTGCCGTCAAAGCGCGCCATGTCCACCTCGATGTCAGTGGCGAGGAACACCAGATCGGCGGCGGCAATCTCGTCCGCCGTCAAGGCATTCTGGGCACCGACCGAGCCCTGGGTTTCGACGCGGATCTGGTGACCCAGCTGCTTGGCCATGGTCTCCAGGGCCTCGGCCGACATGAAGGTGTGGGCCACCCCGGTCGGGCAGGCCGTCACCGCCACGATGCGCTTGGCACCGCTGGCCGGTTTGGCAACCACAGGTGCCGCCTCATGGCGATAGACGCTGGCACCGCTTCGCGCGGCTTCCAGCAGGGCAGCGGGATCCTGGAGCGCCAGATCCATGTCGCCCCGATAGAGCGACTTGCCGTCATAGGCGGCCAGATCCACCGGTGCGCTGGCAACGACCAGCACCAGGTCGGCGGCGGCAATCTGCTCTTTCGAGGGAACCTGACGGGGCTGCACGCTGGACTCGACGTCGAGGGTGAGCTCCCAGCCAGCCAGTTTGGCCTGCTGTTCTATCCGTTTTGCAGCGAGAAAGCTGGTGGCAATGCCCGCCGGGCAAGCCGTAACCAGAATTGCTTTCATTGGGCATCTCCTGAGTTAGCCATCAAATGGGGTTGAGGTTGAGTCGGTGCCAGATCATCCAGACTCTGTACGCGCACCTGCTCGAGTAACGGTTTGAGCACATTGATATCGTTGAAGCCGACCGCGACCTGGCTCACCGCCAGTGCCGAGACGGCGGTGGCCAGACGCAGGGTCTGCTCCGGCGTCCAGTCTAGGCTCATGCCATGGACCAGGCCCGCCACCAGGGAGTCGCCGGCACCCACGGTGCTGACCACCTCCATGCGCGGCGGCATCGCCTGCCAGGTGGCATCCGGTGCAAACCAGATGAGGCCGTCGGCACCATTGGAGATCACCACGTTGGGGATCCCGCTGGCCTGCAGCGCGCGGGCGCACTCGGCCTGCTCGCTCAGGGTCTTCACGGGGCGACCGGCCCACTGGCTCAGCTCTTCCAGGTTGGGTTTGACCAGCGTCGGCGCCGCCTTGATCCCTTCGCTCAACGCCGCGCCGCTGCAATCGAAGATCACCTGCTTGCCCTTGGCTTTGAGCAGGCGAATGAGGCGCGCGCAGTAATCGGGGGCCACCCCTTTGGGCAGGCTGCCCGCCAGCACGAACCAGTCGGAGTGGGGAGCCAGTCGCTCCAGCGCCGCTTCCAGGGCGCTGACATCGCCTTCCTGCACGGCGAGTCCCGGCAGATTGAGATCGGTCACCCGGCCGGATTGTTCGGAGATCTTGACGTTGATCCGGGTGTCGCCCGCCACGCGCACGAAGTGATCGGCAAGGGCACGTTCCTCGAACAGGGAGACGAAGCTCTGCTGGTTGCCCTCACCGAGCCAGCCGGTCAGGCCTACGTCACGGCCGAGATCTTTCAAGACCATGGCAACGTTGATCCCCTTGCCCGCTGCGCGCAAGTTGGCCTCGCTCACCAGATTGACCTCGCCAGGGTGCATGGCCTCCAGACGGGTGGTGAGATCGAGCGCGGGATTGAGGGTGATGGTGACGATGTCCATCAGTGCGCCCCCTCGCCCAAGCCGGCGGCAATGGCTTCGCCAATGCCCTTGAGGGCTGCTTCGGCATCCGCTCCTTCGGCGCGAAACGCCAGACGATGACCGCACTTGACCCCAAGCCCGATCACCTTCATCAGGCTCTTGGCAGAGACGGCTTCACCGCTGCCATCGAGGTTGGCGACGCGGATGTCGGATTCATACTCCTTGGCCACCTTGACCAGCATGGCGCCCGGACGGGCGTGCAGACCGTGGGGGTTGATGATGGTGAAGGTCTCGGACAGCCCGCTCGCCGGACCCGCCTGCAACATGGCCAGACCGTCGCTGCCAGAGAGGGTGGCCAGCTGGCCGGCTGCGGCCAGCTTGGCCAGATTCTCGAGTTGCGGCAAATGGCCGCTATCTGCGGCACACAGCAGCAGCAGGGCGCTGACCGGCAATTCACCGACGTTCAGCGGGGTGCTCGGGGTGGCCAGCACCCAACCGGTCTGGGCCGCTTGCGCACGGGCCAGCCAGATGCCCTCCCCCAGGTGAACAGGCTGGCTGGCCAGGAGGGCGCTCACCATGGCGGCGTCTCCCCAGCCTGCGGATTTGGCGCGGGCCGCAGCCCCCAGCAGCAACTGGTCCTGGTCGTCGGCCGGGAAGTCCGCCAGGGTCAGGTATTGCACCTCTTTGGCGGCAGTCGCTCCAGTCAGGATATTGATGATGGTCTCTTCGTCGATCGCCCCCTTGAGCTGGGCTGCGGCCTGCTCGTCACCCAGCACGTGGGTGAGCTGGCGCAAGATCCCCAGGTGCTCGTCGGACTTGGCGGCGATGCCGATGGCGACGTAGGCAATCTGCCCCTCGTCCCACTCGATGCCGTGGGGGAACTGGGCCACCATGACGCCGGTGCTCTTCACCAGATGACGGGTGTCCGTGGTGCCGTGGGGAATGGCGATACCGCTGCCAAGATAGGTGGCGTGCTGCGCTTCCCGCGCCAGCATGCCGTCCACGTAACCTGCTTCAACCAGACCGGCGTCGGTCAGTTTGCTTGCCAGCAGGGCGATGGCGTCCGCCTTGGTCGTCACCGATTGTCCCAGCAGGATTTGCTGTCGCGCCAACTTCAACATAGAGATTCTCCATCAGGTCCGGCTTCGCCTCGCGGCGTACCGGCTCAACTCAACTCGATTTTTGGGTAACTTGCCTGCTGACAATAGACGGTGATCTCTCGCTTTGGTGAGCCGGAACCCATTTCCAAGTGCAGATAATCATCCGTTACTGACAAGCTGAATCGTTTCACTTACACTCAGACTGAATCGTTTCAGCGCATTGTTCAAGATCCCGCAGAAAGTACGTTTCAATGATATGATCCCGCGCACACTTTTCGGCGCCCCAACCAGGAACCGGCGCGGGCCTTGCAACTCAAACAGAGCCAACATGATGAAACTGGATGAAATCGCCGCGCTGGCCGGTGTCTCTCGCACCACCGCCAGCTATGTGATCAATGGCAAGGCCGATCAATACCGCATCAGCCAGGCAACCCGCGACAAGGTGATGGCCGTGGTCCATGCCCACAACTATCAGCCGGACAGCCGCGCCGCCTCCCTGCGCGGCGGCCAGACCCGCACCCTCGGCTTCATCCTGCCCGACCTCGAAAACGCCAGTTACGCCAAGCTCGCCAAGCGCCTGGAGCAAGGGGCTCGCACCCAGGGATATCAGTTGCTCATCGTCTGCTCGGAGGACGATCCGGACACCGAAAAGGAGCTGGCCCGGATGCTGGTGAGCCGCCATGTGGACGCGCTCCTGGTGGCAAGCTGCCTCCCCCCGGCGGATCCCTTCTACCTGGAGCAGCAGTCCCGGGGCGTGCAGATCCTCGCCATCGACCGTGCCATGGCCACCGAGCACTTCGTCACCGTCGCGAGTGAAAACCAGAAGGCGAGCCTGGACCTCACCGCCTCCCTGCTCACCCCGGCCATCGGTCATATCGCCTTGATCACTGCACTACCGGAATTGACGATCAGCCAGGAGCGAAAAGCGGGCTTCGAGCAGGCCATTGCCAGCCACAGTGCGACCCGCCACCTGTGTGAAGGGGCCCACTTCTCGCGCACCGAAGGGTATCGCCTGATCAAGACGCTCCATCAGCAGCTCGGCCAACTGCCCGAGGCGCTGATCACCACCTCCTACATCCTGATGGAGGGGGTGCTCGACTACCTGCTGGAGCAGGAGGCCGACATGAGCCAGCTCGCCATGGCTACCTTCGGGGATGACCGCCTGCTCGATTTCCTTCCCTTTGGCATCAACTCCCTGCCCCAGCAGCACGACGCCCTGGCAAGCCAGGCCCTGACGCTGGCCCTCAAGGCGGTCAATGGCGACTACCAGAGCGGCCTGCACTATGTGAGCCGTACCCTCAAACGCCGCCGCTGACCCGGCAACGACGCACCACCCCGGGGCGGCCCGCAGTGCCAGCCCCTGAGCCTCCTCCCCCACACCTGCTTGTGTTCTCCTCTGTTGTCTCAGCTTTTGCCCTTCGCCTTCTGGCTTTGAGGTGATCTGCCGGGCGGCAACCCCGCGCCAGGGCACGTTTATCGGCGCCTCGGCTCGCTATAAGTGAAAATGATGGCTTTTGGGAGTATGACCCGATGTTTGCTTATATCGGGCCAGTCGCACCACCAGGGCCCCGTGTTACCCTCTGCAAGCCCTGTTGCCGCCAACGCGGGCGCTCTCGATGTCGACCCGCAACGCAGCCTGACGGGCAGCCTCCCCCTGAGGGGCGCGTTTTTTCGGCGCATGGCGCAATGTGTCACTTTTTATTGCCACCCTTCGGCTTGCTACAGCACAAAATCCGCTTTCAAGGGGTTGTTTCCGCCATTTCAATCCGCTAACTTGGCAACCAATTTTTACAACTGACAGGTTTCAGGTACAGATGTATCCACACCGATATTGCTAGCCTCCGGCTTTTCCCCGGAGGCGTCTCCCGACACAGCCAACTGGCTCTCTCTTGTTTGCAACAGCGCCCCTCACTTTCGGATGGATGACATGAATACCAAGACCCTGGGTTGTACCCTGTTGATTGCCGGCACCACCATAGGCGCCGGCATGCTGGCCCTGCCGCTGGCCTCCTCGTCCCTGGGCGGCCCCGCCACCCTGATGCTGATGATCGGCCTCTGGGCCCTGATGGCCTTCACCGCCATGCTGCAGGTGGAAGCCAGCCTCAGCACCGGCAAGTGGTACCTGCACCAGCTGGCGGATCACCTGCTCGGCCCCTGGGGCAAGGGCATCGCCTCCTTCTGCATCCTGATGCTGTTCTACGCCCTGGCCTCCGCCTACATCAGCGGCGGCAGCAGCCTGCTGGCCCAGGCACTGGCCGATGCCGGCCTGCCCCTCGGCCAGGAGCAGGCGGCCTGGGTCTTTACCCTGCTGTTTGGCGGCATGGTGTGCGTCGGCACCAGGCAGGTGGATTACCTCAACCGCCTGATGTTCACCGTGAAGCTTGTGATCATGGTGGCGGTGCTGGCGCTGCTGCTGCCCCGCGCCCAGGGGCAGCACCTGCTCTCCATGCCCCTCGGGGAAGGCTTGCTGCTGGCGGGCCTGCCGGTCATCTTCACCTCCTTCGGCTTTCACGGCTCCATCCCGAGTGTCATGCTCTACCTCGGGGACAACCCCAGGCAGTTGCGCCGGGTCTTCGTGTGGGGCTCCGCCTTGCCGCTCGTGCTCTACGTACTGTGGCAGGTCGCCATACTGGGGCTGCTGGGCCAGCAATCCCTGATCCAGACCGGCGGCGCCCTGGATAGCCTGCTGGCCAACGTCGGCGGCCTGGTGAGCTGGCCCGCCTTCAACCAGGCGATGCATCTGTTCGCCGATCTCGCGCTCGCCACCTCCTTCCTCGGGGTGACCCTGGGACTGTTCGACTTCATGGCCAAGGTGACCCGTCGCAAGGACAACTGGCAGGGCCGCACCCAGACCGGCCTCATCACCTTCGTGCCGCCCCTGCTGTTCGCCCTCTACTTCCCGCAAGGCTTCATCATGGCGCTGGGTTACGCCGCCATTGCGCTGGCGGTGCTGGCGGTGCTGCTGCCGGTGGCCCTGGTGTGGCAGAGCCGAAAGCAGGCCGAGGCAGACCACTACCGCGTCCCGGGTGGCGTGCTGGCCCTGGGTCTGGCCGGTGCCATGGGGGTACTCATCGTCGGGGTACAGGTCAGCGTCAGCATGGGGCTGCTGCCCGCCCTCTGATCTCCCCGACCCGACAAGCAGAAACGCCGCAAAGAGACACGCCCCGCCAACCCAGTTGGCGGGGCGTGTCATTGGCACGGGCTCACTTGGCCGACCCGCGCCCCTCCTCGCGAAGCCCATCCAATAATGAACATTTGAGTGCAACCATGTATAGATATGTACATGACTGCGCCCCTGCCCTACACTGCTTAGCAGACAACCCATGATCCCGTGCCCGTCTGGCACGCCAACCCGGGAGGCAACATGGCCGCCACCGCATCTCTCCCCCGGCAACAGCCCGCCGTCGATCCCAGCAAGGCCCTGCCCGTGGTGTTTCGCATCCTGGACAAATGGCAGTGCAGCACGGATGAACAGCTCAGGCTGCTTGGCATTACCTCCCGCTCCACCCTGAACAAGTACAAGGAGGCCAGCGGCGGCATTCGGCTCAGCGCCGATCTCCAGGAGCGGATGAGCTATCTACTCAACATCCACAAGAGCCTGCGGCTGCTGTTCAGCCTGGATGAGAGCATCTATGGCTGGGTGCGCAAACCCAACAGCCACCCCTTCTTCGCCGGGCGCAGCGCCATGGAGGTCATGCAGGGTGGGCGGGTGGCCGATCTCTACGAAGTGGCCACCCGGCTGCACGCCTGGCGCGGGGAGATGGCCTGATGTCCTCCCCGCCCTTGCGCACCTTCCACAATGCCTGCGCCTATCGCATCATTCCGAGCCGCTTTCCCCCCATCTGCCTCTATGAAGACGTCGCTACCGCCGACGAGCTTGAGGCGGTCTGGGCCGTCGAGGCGCTGACCAACGACAGGCTGAGGGAAGAGGCGGGCGAGCTGATGCGGGTGCCCAGGGAAGACTGGCTGGTGGGGCTGCCCGGCGGCAGCTATGTGATGGCCGCCTTCACCCACCTCAATCCCGAGGGTGCCCGTTTCACCACGGGGGACTTTGGCGGCTACTATTGTGCCCCCTCCCTCGACACCGGCATCAAGGAGACGGTCTACCACAGGGAGCGGATCTTCGGGTACACCCGGGAGCCGGCCCAGAAGGTGCAGATGCGGGTGATCCAGGCGCAGTTCAGGGCCAGCCTCATCGACATCACGGGCCCGGCGTTTCTGCCAGGCCCCCTCTATCACGCCACCGATTACGGCCCCGCCCAGGCCTTCGCCCGGGAGCAGAAGGTCGCCGGGGCGGACGGCATCCACTACCGCTCGGTGCGCCACCCCGGTCACGACTGTCACGTGCTCTATCGCCCCCGTCTGGTCAGCCGGGTGGACCACGCCCGTCATCTGGAGTACCACTGGAGCGGCGAGGCCATCACTCATGTGCTGGAGATCCGCCTCTACGGTGAATAGCGTCTACTAGGACAAAAAAAGCCCCGCCAGATTGGCGGGGCTTTTTGTATCAACCGAACAGTGGGGGAGCCTGGCTCCCTGGCCGCTTACTGGTTGTGGCTGGCGCGACGGGGACGACGGGCCTGGGCCGGCTTCGCGGCGCCATCAGCCGGACGCTGACCACCCTGGGGCTTGGGCTTGCCACCGTTGCCAGTGCGATTGCCACCGCCGTTACCACCGGCGCCATTGCCGGAGCGACCGGCACCCTGCCGCTGGCCTTGACCTTGCGGACGCGGCGCACGGCGCTGCTCGCTCGGATCCCGCGGCTCTTTGCGAAGCGGCGCACCGATTCCACGGGCGATGTTGTCGAGGGTCTCGCGGGAGGCTTCAAAACCGGCCACCTGCTCGCAGGGGATGCTCTGCTTGGTCAGCCGCTCGATGGCCTTGATGAGCTTGCCCTCATCGGCGGCCACCAGGGAGATGGCGTGACCAGCAGCGCCGGCACGGCCGGTACGGCCGATACGGTGCACATAATCTTCCGCCACGTTCGGCAGCTCGAAGTTGACCACCTGCGGCAGTTTGTCGATGTCCAGACCACGGGCGGCGATGTCGGTCGCCACCAGCACCTTGACGCTGCCATCCTTGAAACCGGCCAGGGCACGGGTACGGGCACCCTGGCTCTTGTTGCCGTGGATGGCGGCAGCGCTGACGCCGTTCTTGTCGAGGGTCTCGGCAACGCGGTTGGCCATGTGCTTGGTACGGGTGAACACCAGCACCTGCTGCCAGTCGTTGCTGGTGACCAGATGGCTCAGCAGGGCAATCTTGTTGGCCTTGTCGCAGGGGTGCACCAGCTGCTCGATGCGCTCGGCGGTGCTGTTGCGCGGGGTCACTTCGATCACCGCCGGGTTGTCCAGGAGGCCAGTGGCCAGCTCGCGAATTTCGTCGGCGAAGGTGGCGGAGAAGAGCAGGTTCTGGCGCTTCTTCGGCAGCAGGGCCAGGATGCGGCGGATGTCGCGGATAAAGCCCATGTCGAGCATGCGATCCGCTTCGTCCAGTACCAGGATCTCCACTTCATCGAACTTGACGGCGTTCTGGTTGTAGAGATCCATCAGGCGGCCCGGGCAGGCCACCAGCACGTCCAGACCACGGCGGGTCGCCATCATCTGCGGGTTGATGCTCACGCCGCCAAACACCACGTGGCTGCGGATCGGCAGGTGTTTGCCGTAGTTGCGCACGCTCTCGCCCACCTGGGCGGCCAGCTCGCGGGTCGGGGTCAGCACCAGGGCGCGGATGCGGTTCGGGGAGACCTTGCGCTTGCTTTCAGTCAGACGCTGCAGCATCGGCAGGGTAAAACCTGCGGTCTTGCCGGTCCCGGTCTGGGCGGCGGCCATCAGATCACGGCCAGCCAGTACCGCCGGGATCGCTTGTTGCTGGATGGGAGACGGGGTGTCGTAGCCTTGCTCGGCAACGGCACGCAACAAGGGTTCGGCCAGACCGAGGGAAGTAAAACTCATAGTTACCTGCTAGGGATAGGGGCGCCAAAGATCGTGGTGGGGCTCCTCTGCTGAGCCGATGCCATCTCACAGGATCCGGGCCTATAGAGAAAACAACGATTTCCCCGGGGAGCAGAGCAAAGGGGAAAGAATAGAGGCGCAGTCTAACGGAGTTGGCGCACTTAGACGAGGAAAATGTGATGCACCTCCCAGCGCGGCTGGAAATAGCGACAAAGGCAGGACAAAATGGCCCGAATCGCCGTATGTATCAAAGCCCCTGCACAGCCTGCCGGGGACGGCGCGATACACGGAACAGGAGGTTTTGATTGAAACGGAAGTTCACCCCCACCGCCCGGCGCATGCTGGGCCTCGTCTTGCCCCTGCTCTTCGCCCCGCCCCTCGTCGCCAGGGAGACCCTGTCGGTGGCCTGGAGCCACTGGCCCCCCTTCAGCCAGATCGCTGCCGACGGCACCCTCGGCGGACTGGACGTGACCCTGACCCGCCAGATCCTGGACAAGGCAGGCGTTGAGCCCGCCTTTCGCAACCTCCCCTGGGCTCGGGCTCTCTACCTCATGGAGCGCCAGCAGCTGGACGTGGCCATGGGCGCCCTGAAAACCCCTGAACGGGAGCGGTTCGCCCGCTTCTCCGCCCCCTATCGGCGCGCCAGCTTCGTGCTGCTGAGCCAGCGCCCGCAGGCCGGAGAGCCCGACAGCTGGCAAGGGTTCACCGAGCTGGCAACCCTCTGCCAGGCCAAGGGGCTTCGACTTGGCAAGCTGCGGGGTACCCGCCCCCTGCCGATGAACGAGGAGTGCCCTGCCCTCGGGCAGGCGAGTGAATACAACAGCGATGACAGGCTGCTCACCCTCTTGCTGGCGCGCCGCCTCGACGGCGTCATCATGGAGTGGCAATACGCCCGCTACCGGCTCGGCCAGCTCGGGGCGAGCGACGCCATCCAGTGTCAGGTGCTCTTGCACCAGCAGCCGGTGCGCCTGATGTTTGCCAAAGAGGCCGTGAACCATGAGGCGCTCGCCCGCATCGATGCCGCCATCGCCACCCTGCCCTCACCGGACCCCGCCTTTACGCCGCCCCGCTGCCGCCTGGACGCAACCCGGCACCCATCGCTCTCGACGCCATCGGCCCCCTGACGCCGACGCCGGCAAAAAACCACGAAAAAGGCGACCCTGGGGTCGCCTTGTCGTTCCTGGTGATCACTCACCCTGCCCGCAGCATGATCAGCGCAGCTGCGGGGTCTGGGTGTGCACGCCCTGGTTCTGGGCGCGGTGGCGCAGCAGGTGATCCATCAGCACCAGGGCCAGCATGGCCTCGGCGATGGGCACGGCACGGATGCCGACGCAGGGGTCGTGACGTCCCTTGGTGATCATCTCGGTGGCCTCACCGCTGGTGGTGATGGTCTTGCCCGGCACCGTGATGCTGGAGGTGGGCTTGAGGGCCATGCTCACCACGATCTCCTGACCCGACGAAATGCCCCCCAGGATGCCCCCCGCATGATTGCTGGCAAAGCCGGTCGGAGTCATCTCGTCCCGATGCTCGGAGCCTTTTTGCTCCACCACCGCGAAGCCGTCACCGATCTCCACCCCTTTCACCGCGTTGATGCCCATCATGGCGTGGGCGATGTCGGCGTCGAGGCGGTCGAACACCGGCTCCCCAAGGCCCACCGGCACGTTGCGCGCCACGACACACACCTTGGCCCCCACGCTGTTGCCCTCTTTCTTGAGGGCACGCATGTATTCATCGAGCGCCTCCAGCTTGCCCGCATCGGGGAAGAAGAAGGGGTTCTGCTCGATCTGGCTCTCGTCGAACCCTTCCGCCTTGATGGGGCCGAGCTGGGAGAGAAAACCCACGATCTCGATGCCGTGCACCTGTTTCAGGTACTTCTTGGCGATGGCCCCCGCCGCGACCCGCATGGCGGTCTCGCGGGCCGAGGAGCGGCCGCCGCCACGGTAGTCACGCTGGCCGTACTTCTGGTGATAGGTGTAGTCGGCGTGGCCGGGTCGGAACAGATCCTTGATCTCGGAGTAGTCCTTGGAGCGCTGATCGGTGTTCTCGATGAGCAGCCCGATGGAGGTGCCCGTGGTCTTGCCCTCGAACACCCCGGAGAGGATCTTCACCTCGTCCGCCTCGCGGCGCTGGGTGGTGTAGCGGGACGTACCGGGCTTGCGCCTGTCCAGATCCCCCTGCAAATCGTCTTCGCTTATCTCCAGCCCTGGCGGGCAGCCGTCGACCACGGCGCCCAGCGCCAGACCGTGGCTCTCGCCGAAGGTGGTGACCCGAAAGAGTTGGCCGAAACTGTTCCCTGCCATGAATGCTCCTTGCTGCTTAGTTCTTGTAAATGGCGAAATGGGCCTGGTACTGCTCGAGCTCTGCGCGGGTCATCACAAAGACGCCGTGGCCGCCGTTTTCGAACTCGACCCAGGTGAAGGGCACCTCGGGGAACTGGGCTTCCAGGTGGATCATGCTGTTGCCCACCTCGACCACCAGCACGCCATCCTCTTTCAGGAAGTCGGCGGCATTGGCCAGCAGACGCTTGGTGAGCTTGAGGCCGTCGGAGCCAGACGCCAGGGCCAGCTCCGGCTCGTGGCGAAACTCCTCCGGCAGATCCGACATGTCCTCGGAGTCCACATAGGGCGGGTTGGAGACGATGAGATCGTACTTGTCACCGGCCGGCAGATCCCGGAACAGATCGGAGCGAATGGGGATGACCTGCTGCTCGAGGCCGTGATCGTTGATGTTGCGCTCGGCCACGTTGAGGGCATCGACGCTGATGTCGATGGCATCCACTTCCGCATGGGGGAACTCGTGGGCCATGATGATGGCGATGCAGCCGGAGCCGGTGCACAAGTCCATGATCCGGGTCGGTTCGTCTTTCAGGAAGGGGGCGAAGCGGTTGGCCACCATCTCGGCGATGGGGGAGCGCGGGATGAGCACCCGCTCGTCCACATAGAACTCCCAGCCCGCATACCAGGCCTTGTTGGTCAGGTAAGGCGCCGGAATGCGCTCCTGCACGCGGCGGATGATGAGCTCGGCGATGCGGTGGCGCTCGCTGGTGGTCAGGCGGGAGTGGCGCATGGCGGGATCCACGTCCGGCGGCAGATGTAACGCGGGCAGCACCAGTTGCACGGCCTCATCCCAGGCGTTGTCGGTACCATGTCCGTAGAAGATCCCGGCGTCGTTGAAACGACTCATGGCCCAGCGCAACATGTCCTGGATGGTGTGCATTTCGGCAACCACCTCATCGATAAATATCTTGTCCAAATCCACCTCCAAGTCGAGTAATATCCGGCCCGAGAATTTTATACAGCGAGCAAGACGAGTACCTGATGAAAAAAACGCCCTCACTCACAGACGAGGAAAGCCTGCTGTTTCGTGATGCTGTCAAAGGTACCCGGAAAATTAAGCAAGATACCATAAGGGCCTCCTCAAGCCCGGTCAAGCAGAAACGCGAAGTGCGCGAGAGCCGCGAAAAGCTTGGGGTTGACCACTTTTTCAGCGACGAGTACCAGCCCCATCTCGAGGCGGACGGGCCGACCCGTTACGTGCGCGACGACGTGTCAAAATTCGAGCTGAAAAAGCTCAAGCGCGGCAGCTACCCGCCGGAGATTTATCTGGATCTGCACGGCATGAACCAGCACCAGGCCAAGCAGGAGCTGGCGGCCCTGCTCACCCTGTGCCGAAAAGAGAACATCCACGTCGCCTCGGTGATGCACGGCATCGGCAAGCACATCCTCAAGCAGCGCATCCCGAGCTGGCTGGCCCAGCACCCCGCTGTGCGCGCCTTTCACCAGGCGCCGCGGGAGTGGGGTGGCGAGAGCGCCATCCTGGTGCTGCTGGACATCGAGGAGTGACCCCCTTCCCCGCCCCACCTTGCCCCGGGCGAACGCCATAAAAAAACCACCGCCAGCTTGCGGTGGTTTTTTCTTGGCGCCCCACAGGGGTCAGCCGACGACTTCCATATGGCGCTTGAAGTTATCCAGGATGCTCTGCCACCCCGCCCGCTGCTGTTCGCCGCTGTGCAGGGACTCGGCATCGAACCGCTCCTCCACCCGGGTGCCCCCCTGCTCTGCCACGAACCGCACGCTCACCTCGCGGCCATCGTCCATGACGTAGCCGAGCCCCGTCGGCGCGGTGACCTCGGTGAAGGTCCCCTCGAAATCAAACCCCGTGCTGCCATCCCGCGCCGCCATGTGGCGGCAAAAACGCCCACCCACCCGCAGCTCCACCCGACTTTGGGGGCAGTGCCACTGCGGGGAGGCGGCATTCCACGCCATGATGCTGGCGGGGGTGTTCCAGCCCTGCCACACATCGGCAATCGGCCTGGCAACCCAGACGCTGACGCTTATCTTCATCTCTCTGCTCCTCTGGCTTTCCTGCACGTTTTGCACTGTGGCACTGTCATGCCACGCCGGGCGCATCGGGCTGCGCCAAAAAGTGGGCCACCAGGGCATTGGCATGGCCGTGGCCCATGGCGTGTTCGTCCTTGAGCCAGGCCACCAGGGCCACGTGTTTGCGCTCCTCTCGCCCCGCCAGCAGGGTCAGCCAGTGGGCGATGGGCCGGCCGTATTTCTGCTCGATGGCGGGAAAATAGAAGGCAGGCCCCTTCACCTTCGGTTGTTCATCCATGATGGCTTCTCCTCAAGGTGGCCACAGGCTCAGGGTTTGGGGGCGAACTGCTCGAACACCTGCTGTCCGGTCAGGGTCGGGGTGTCGTTCTTGAGGGCATAGAAGTCGGGCTTCTCGTCGATGAAGATCTGCCCGGTGAGCTCGAACCCCTGATCCTGAAACAGGCCGGCGGAGAGGATGTACTCGTCCGTCGGCAACAGATGGTAGAAAAGATGGGTGCCGCAGGTGGGGCAGAATCCGCGCTCCGCCCACTCCGACGAGCGGTAGGCCACCGGGGCCATCCCGGTGAACCGTACGCCCTTGCCCCCGTGCACCGCGAACATGGGTCCCCCTGACCAGCGCCGGCACATGGCGCAGTGACACAGGTTGACCTCCTTGTGATCGCCGCTCGACACGGTGATCCCGCCACACAGACAATGTCCTTCCATGATGCCTCCTGAGAGTTGGGGCGACAGACCGGGCGAACGGGTGCTCGCCTTCTTGCCGCACCAGATGAAGTAGCACGGGATCCGGGGGGCGGCAACTGACCATTCCGGAGCCTCACCGCGGGGCTGAGGCTCCCGGAGCGGGAAAATCCCCTTCTTTATTCATCGAGTGAATGACTCAACACACCCCATGCACAGGATAAATAATGGTCAGGTTCCCTCCTGCAAGGCGATGCGATTCCCCTCGCAATCCCGACACTCCGCCACCCGGAGGCTCTCCCCGACCCGGGTGACGGGATAGAGACAGGCCCCGCCCGATGCCAGTGCCCGGGCCATGGCCCCCTCGATGTCAGGCACCCGCAGATAGATCCGGGTGCCATCCAGACTCGGCACATAGCTCTCCCCCTTCGCCAGGGCGCCGGAGCAGCCCGCCGTGCCACTTTCCAGGGGAAAGAGCGCCATCTCGTTGCCATCGATCTGCACCCGCTCCAGCACCGTCTCGAAGACCCCCTCATAGAAGCGAATGGCTCTCTCCAAATCCTGTACCGGAATTTCAAAATGAATGGCGATGTTCATGGTCATCCTCCCTCGGTGTGAACCCGCAGGCTATCAGTGCCAAAAGAGGCGCAACAAGCCAGCGCGGCGATCAACAAGGGAGGCGCGCGGCCTCCACGGGGTGCTTGCGCTTGTACTGACTCTCAGGTCACCGGTGCCCAGGGATCCCCCTTGCCCGGCTCGTTGCCCTGGGTCCACCACTTGGCCTGATAGATGACCCCCTTGTGGCTCACCTTGTTGCCCGCGGTGTAGACCTTGCCTGCCTCCCAGGCCGGTACCCCGTCCACCGGCGGCGTGCCGGGGTCGACCGGGGCCGGATCCAGCGTGGCCACCACCTGTACCTTGGGCCAGCTGGCGTGGGAGCCGTAGAAGTTGGTCACGCACTTCTCGTAATCCCCCGGCACCAGGGCCGAATAGGCGGTCTGGTACCCCACCAGATCACACTCGAAGGAGTAGCCGCCGGGTCTGTCCGGGTAGTATTTCCAGTTGCCGTCCCAGTTGGTGTAGAGCACGTCGGTGGCGCCGTTGAGGTTGAGGCTGCCATAGGGGATCTGCTGCCAGCAGGTGTTCTTCTCGTCCGCCAGCAGCGGGATCCCGTAGTGGGCCGCAAGCCCCTCCCAGTAGCGGATGCGGTTGACCGGCTGGCCCTTGTTCTTGTTCTGCTCGCCGCACTCGATGCCACCGTTGATGATGTTGATGGTGGTGCCAAAGCCGTAGCCGATGCCCGCCGCCAGCTCACGCTGGGAGGGCACCCAGGTCCGGTCGATGACGTGCAGCATGGCGGGTTTGGGAGCCTGGGGCGTCAGGAAGAACCAGATGGCGGAGGCGAGGTTGAGCCAGGAGTCCACCACCAGCCCGGGGTTATTGAGGAGCACGGTGGCGTCGCCGTCGAACATGGCCTCGGAGAAGGCGCCGTAGTTGAAGTGGTAGGAGAGCTGCTTGGCGCCGCGACCGAAATAGCCCTGACCGGTGCTGCAGGGCCAGCGCCGGTTCTGCCAGTCACTCTGGCCACACCCCGTGGTGTAGCCGGTCTGCCCCTCAGACCAACCCATCTCCCGCACGTGCACCAGGGCCTGTTGCCACTCCTCCAGCCCAAGGGGGTTGTCGGAGACATTCTCCTTGGCAATGTGGCCGCCGGTCTCCTGGGCAAAGTGGGCGAAGGCGGTGATGATGGACTTCTTGCAGATGGCGTCCGCATTGCGCCCGTCCGTGTAGTCGCCGCAGAAGGCGGGGAACTTGCCCACCGCCCGCAGGAAGCGCTCGTAGGTGTACTCCGGGGCGGCCATCTGGGTCAGGAACTCCCAGTCCGATTCGGTGAAGACCCGCTCGACCCGCTTGACGTTGTCCGGGTTGCCGGGGGCGCGTGCCACGATGGCCTCCACCACCGAATTGGGCCGGGTGGCCAGGGCGTGGGACCAGATCCCGTACATGGGGTTGGCGGTCTTGGCCTGGGCCGCACTGGCAAGATCCGCCGCCGCCATCACATAGCCGCCGCTGTTCTGGGGATCGGGCTGGATTGTCATGGCGCTCTGGCTGGGCAGTGCCCAGACGAGGGCAACCAGGCAGGCGGTACGCGTGAGCATGAACATGGGTAACCATCCTTGTCTTGAAAATGTCAGGGCGAGCATAGGCATCCTGACAACTAAATTCACGACAAGAATTAAGAATTTGGCGAAATTGTGAGCCATGCCTCCCTGCACTCAGATGGCGCTCGTTTGCAGGGGGATCCAGCCCCTGGTCTTGCGGCCGCAGCCATCCGACCTGTCCGGACTCTTGCTCAGATCCCCCCTGCGCGCACCGCCCGGATCAGCAGATTGCGCGGGGTCATGGGTTTGGGACAGAAGGTGCCCACCTCCACCCGGTAGCCCTGCTCCTCGAGGAAAAGGGCGCGATCGAGCAGAAGCCAGATTTCCAGGGGACGGCGAAACAGGTGGCGCACCAGCTCCATGCGGGCGACATCGCCAAAGCGCCGCTCCCCCTGTGCCAGCAAGGCGGCGTAGTCGAGCCCCGCGGGCAAGCCCATCCCCTTGCGTTCGGCGGCCCAGTGGCAGAAATCCTCGAAGCCCCCGGTCAGCAGGCTCTTTTGCAGGTTGGGCACCGGCAGGTACTCATCCACCCCGCGCACCTGGCGCTGCAGGCAGTCGAAGGCGAGGCGCCACACCACCTCCCGCTCCCGCAGCCGGGCGATGCGGGCACCGCCGGTCACCGTCTCCTGCAGCGGCAGCTTCAAATCGCTCTTGCCAAGGCGCAGGGCACTGGCCCTGGCGGCCCGGGAGAGGGGCGCGTAGTGCTCTCCTCTGATGAGGTGGTAGCAACACGGGGAGAGGGTCACCCCCTGGGCACGCCCCTCGGCCACCCGCGTCAACAGATGGGTGTGCAGATCGCCGCAGGCATGGAGCGCCATGGCGTGATGGTGCGGGGCGATGAGGGCCCCGGACTCGGCGGCAAAGGCATCCGCCTCCACGAACCGCATGTTGGCGCCGTCGCGCGCGGCGAGCCGCCGCCCCTCCTCGCAGAGCGCCCCCTGCCACTCCAGGCTAAGGATCTCCGCGCCACGGTGCAGCGACACCAGGCGCCCCAGATGCCCCTTGCCGGCGCACCACTCCAGATAGGGACCTTGGTGGGGGGGCAGGCAGCCGGTGAAGGCCTCTATCTGCCCCTGCTTGCGTCCCGGCATGTACATCGCCATGGTCCTGGCGCACTGGACGGGCTCTGGGGCGAAAGGGGCAAGCTCGCCGAGGGCCTGCAACTCGGCCCCCGCCGGGATCCAGGGGGCAAGCAGGGTGCAGAGCGCATCCATGTCCCCGTCGAGGTGCGCTATCTCGTCAAGGGTCAGGGCTGCCAGGCACTTCGCAAGGGCTGGCGCCTCGCGGGCAAAGGCGATCCCCAAATGGTGATAGGGCTGGTATTGCCACCAGCGTCGCTCGGCGGTGAGCAAGCAGTCCAGTTGTCGAAAACGGTGGGCCAGCACGGTGAACCTGTCCTTTGGCGCAAAAAGGGAGGCTCATTCTAGCGATCTGCCGTCAAAAAGCACTCGCCTGTGCGCCGCTGGTAGCCTGACAAAAAGCAGGGATTTGTGCTATATTCCGCCCCCTCATTCGCGCAGCCCGCCACGGCGAGCCGCTTTACCCCTATAAACGGAACCCAATCATGACCATCAATGCCATCCTGCAAGCCCGTGCAAATGCCAAATGCGAGCTGTGTGGCGCAGAACATGCGCTGACTGCCTTCCCGGTGCCGCACTCCCCCGCCAGCGACGACGACCACAGCGTGGCCCTCTGCGCCACCTGCCGCGGCCAGCTGGAGCAGCCGGACACCACGGAGGTGAACCACTGGCGCTGCCTGGGTGACAGCATGTGGAGCCAGGTGCCGGCGGTGCAGGTGATGGCCTGGCGCCAGTTGAAGGCCCTCGTCGCCCGGGGCGAGCTCTGGGCCCAGGACATGCTGGACATGATGTACATGGAAGACGAGGTCAAGGCCTGGGCAGACGCCGGCGTGACCAGCGACGATGACGACAGCGTGCCGACCGTCGACTCCAATGGCGCCGTGCTGGTGGAAGGGGACTCCGTCACCCTGATCAAGGATCTGGACGTCAAGGGCGCGGGCTTCACCGCCAAGCGCGGCACCCTGGTCAAGGGCATTCGCCTGACCAACAACCCGCTGCACATCGAGGGCAAGGTCAACGGCATGCAGATCGTGCTGGTGGCCGCCTATCTGAAGAAGGCCTGATACCGCCCCTTCAAGCCAGAAGCGCCCCCAGGGGCGCTTTTTTGTTGCCTCTGTTTCCTGCCGTTCGGGTGGCACTCGCGGGAAACTGGACTATCCTGCAAACCAGTTCCGCGGTATGCCCCTCCCCTGACTGTCAGTGCGCCAACGGAGAGGGCCTTCCCGGCACGCATGGAAAGACCCCGGGCACCCTGATCCCCATGGCGCCCACGAGACAAGGAGCCGCCCCATGGCCAGCAAGAAAGAGATCAAGAAGAAGATCGCCGCCCGCCAGGCGAAAATCGCCAAGCACGAAAGCAAGATCAAAAAGCTGAAAAAAGCCCTGAAATAGGGGCTGACAACCATTAAAACCGCCTGATGGCGGTTTTTTCATTACTGCGTTGGCCGCAAGGCGCGTCGAGTGGCCATGACTGCCAACCTCCGGCTAGCACCAATACTTCCTGTTCCAACCACAATCCCCTTTCGATCAGATATATAAGGACCTCTTCCAGTTGCTTGCCATGCTCACTCACCACGGGGACCTCCTCCCATGGGATCTTGCCTCTGCTGATCGGTTGCCCCTCCAGACGGCGGATCAGAGTGCGGGCATAGTGATGAACATAGGCCATCAAGGTGTCGGGTAGCCAAAGAGCCAACGGACGACGAAGGGCATGGGCCAGCTCGTTAGCGATATCCAATCCGCGCTGATCCAGATCGCCAAAATGGGCCCAGGGTACGGCAGCCGGCAACAGCGGGAATACCTGACGTGCCAACTTGGTATTGCGGCCAGGCACATAGAGCAACAACTCCCCCACTTGCAGCGGGTAATCCACGAAAGCTCCCTTGTTCTCCACCGTGACCAGTTGCCGCCCCTGCCACTCAATGCCATGTAACTTACTCAAGCAGCGCTCCGGTAAGACCAGCTCTCCCAATAGTGCCAGTTGCGCCCTCATGTCGTGGCGCAGTCCGTCCTGGTCGATGAGTGACAGCGGGCTCAGCGTGCGAAGTCGAATCACTTCATCCTGTGTCAGCGTGATGTCGATAGCATCATTATCTGGATCTATCCCGCTCTTGCTGTCCCCATACCAGAGGGCATGAAAACTGGCCTGGTTTAGATGTGCGGGCAGGTCCACCCCGAGAGCCCGTATCGTGTCACGCCTGTCCGGCATCACTGGTGCAACCTGTGCCAGCTGTGCTGCGAGATAATTCCTTCCAGCATCGGTCAACACATGACGAGCCCCTCGTCCCACTGGCTTGACTCCACCCACAGCCTGCAGGAGATCTCTCAACTCGCGGCCATGCTTGCTATCGAGTGAATATCCCTGGTTATTAGTGTCTGCCAGCAAGCGGGCACAGAGATCCTGCACACGACGCTCATCAAAAAGTGACATCCTCCCCCCCTCTTTCATTGCGGTTCCATATGGCCAAGTAGAGGGGATCTTTCTGTCCACAACCGTGACCTGTCTCGCACCAAAGGAAGATCGCTCTTTCAAACCGTCACCCGTCCACAAGCTCGTGGCAGGATGGTCAGCGGTTACGATTGGCAATCCATCGACATCGGTGAAATCAGTATGCTGCGACGCCATCTTAAATGCGAAAGGGGACTCCCTCCCACCTACGTCGGAGGGAGTCCCCTTTCGCATTTAAGATGGCAAGCAGGGAGGCCGCACGGATAAGCGCAGGCTCCTGCAGCTCGCCGGATTCGATGATCACCTTGAGCACCCGGGCGCCGCACAACGCCTTGCAGCCGCGCACCAGCGCCCGGGCGGGTGCCTCGTCCCCGGCCATCAAGGCACGCCAGGGGATCACCAGGTCGATCTCGTCGGCGCCATCCGCGAGGGCGGCGCGGGTCTCGGCCAACACGGTTGCCAGATCATCGTCGCCGTGGGGGAAGTTGACCACGGTGGCAACCTTGACCTCGGGGGTGCCCTGAGCCGCCAGGGTGAGCATGGCCAGCCCCACGAAGCGCGGGTAGATGCACACCGCAGCGGTGGTGCCGACAGGGGTCCGGGCCTGATGGCAGAGGGCGATGATGCGCGCGTCGTGGTCATCGTCGTTGAGGCTGGTGAGATCCATCAAGTGGATGGCTAGGATGGCCGCCTCTGTGGTGGCGCAGGCAGGTTCAAAAGCAGTCACGTCGTTCATAAATAGCTCCTGTCGGGATAAGAGAGGGGCGCCGCAGCGCCCCGAAACAAAGGGTGAGAGACTCAGGCGAGGGAGAAGAAGACACCGGCGATGGCGGCGCTCATCAGGTTGGAGCAGGTGGCCGCCAGCACGGTACGCAGACCGTAGCGGGCGATGAAGTCGGTGCGTGACGGGCAGAGGGTGCCGAGGCCACCGATCAGGATCCCCATGGAGGCCAGGTTGGCGAAACCGCACAGAGCGAAGCTGATGATCACCTTGGACTTCTCCTCCAGCACCTGCAGACCGGCGGCGGTGACCGTGCTGGCGTCTTTCAGGTAGGGCGCCAGATCGCTGTAGGCCACGAACTCGTTCACCACCAGCTTCTTGCCGATCATGGCGCCAGCGATGCCGATGTCCGCCAGCGGTACCCCGAGCAGGAAGGCGAGCGGCGAGAAGATCCAGCCCAGGATGAGCTCGAGGGAGAGCGGCATGCCCACCATCTCCCCCACCCCGCCCAGCAGGGTGTTGACCAGGGTCACCAGACCAATCATGGCGATCAGCATGGCGCCGATGGCCGCCGCCAGCTTGAGGCCGCTGCTGGCCCCCTCGCCTGCCGCTGCCAGCACGTTCTCCGGCTTCTTGCCATCAAACTGGATACTGTTGTCAAAGACGTAATCCGGCTGGCTGGTTTCGGGGATGATCAGCTTGGCAAACAGGATCCCGCCCGGCGCCGCCATGAAGGAGGCCGCCAGCAGGTACTGCATGTCCACTCCCATCATGGCGTAGCCCGCCAGCACGGTGCCGGAGACCGAGGCCATGCCGCCGCACATGACGGCGAAGAACTCCGAATCGCTCATCCTGGGCATGTAGGGTTTGACCACCAGCGGGGCCTCGCTCTGGCCGACGAAGACGTTGGCCACCGCCGACATGGATTCGGTCTGGGAGGTGCCAAGCAGCCGCGCCATGGCGCCACCGATGATGCGGATCACCACCTGCATGATGCCGAGGTAGTAGAGCACGGCGATGAGCGCCGAGAAGAAGACCACCAGGGGCAGCACGTTGAGGGCAAACACGAAGCCGATGCCGTCCACCGAGAAGTTGACCAGGTTGCCAAACAGGAAGTGGATCCCCGCCTTGCCGCTTGCCAGCACCGCCTCGACCCCGTGGGCCATCCCCTCCAGCGCCCGGCGTCCCAGCGGCACATAGAGCACCAGAGCGCCGATGGCGACCTGCAAGGCCAGCGCCAGCCCCACGGTGCGCAGGCGAATGGCCCTGCGGTTGGTCGATGCGAACACGGCGATGAGGATCAGCGCCGCCATACCGAGAAATCCTGCTGCAAACATATCTGACCTCCTGGTCGTTCCCTGCTTACTGGAAGTGGTGCTGGATGAAGGCGTTGATGAGGCGGATGAAGTCCGCTTCCGCCAGCTTGGCGCACTTGAGGGTCTGCTCGTGGGAGAGTTGCACGTCACCGAGCCCCTCCGCCATGTTGGTGATGGCACAGATGGCCAGCACCGGCAGCGAGCAGTGGGCGGCGCTGACCACCTCGGGCACCACCGACATCCCCACCACGTCGCCCCCGATGATCTGCATCATGCGGATCTCGGCGGCGGTCTCGAAACAGGGGCCGCTGTAGGAGACGAACACCCCCTGATTGACGGCGATCCCCTCCCGCTCGGCCAGCGCCAGCGCCTCGCTGCGCAACCCCTTGTCATAGGCATTGGCCAAGCTGAAGAAGCGCGGGCCGTAGGCCTCGTCATTGGCCCCCGTCATGGGGGTGCCCGGCATGGTGTTGATGTGATCGTTGAAGATGACCAGGGAGCCGACCCCGATGCGCTCCGGGCGCAGCGAGCCGGCCGCATTGGTTACCAGCAGCAGCTCGCAGCCCAGGCGCTTGAAGGTGCGCACCGGGGTAGTCATCACCTTCATGGTTTCGTGTTCGTAGTAGTGGCCACGCCCCTTCATGCAGACCACGTCCACCCCGTGCAGCTTGCCGAGCACCAGCTCGCCGCTGTGGCCCGCTACCGTGCTGACGGGGAAGCCGTCCAGCTCCTCGTAGGGAATGGTGACCTTCTCTTCCAGCGCATCGGCCAGCACCCCGAGGCCGGAGCCCAGGATCATGGCGGCGCGGGGGGCAAACCCCGGCTTGCGGGCAAGAATGGTGGCGACGGCATTGAGTACGGGATCGTGTTGCATGAGTTGTACCTCTTGAGGCTGTGAATGAGACATGACGCTCACTCTAGGGGAGGTATTGGACGACAAAAATCGCTAAAATCGGCCTGATTATCCCGATATACAGCACAATGAGCGGCGTAATGGGGTAATGACGCACACGAAATGGCCCAAAAACCGCTGCTTCATGCCATTTCACCGTCAAACGGGTCGCCGGAGGGGAAAAACCGGAGTGATGCGGATCGCGGTTTAAGGAGGGACCTGCCTCCCTGCCCCGCCATTCCCGTGCCCGAACTTTGACGGCGATCTCACCCTTAAAGCCTGGAGAGACCATGTTCCCGGACACCCAATGGCGCGATCGCGTCACCCTCAAGATGTTGCGTTACTTCCATGAAGTGGCCAGCCAGGGCCACTTCAGCCGGGCAGCCCTGCGGCTCAATGTCTCCAAATCGCCGCTCAGCGCCCAGATAAAGGAACTCGAATCCCTGCTGGGGGTGGCCCTGTTTGAGCGCCACACCCGCCAGGTGAACCTGACCCCCACAGGGCGCCTGTTGCAGGCCGAATGCGATCGCCTGTTCGACGTGCTGGAGAGCGGACTCAACCGGGTGGTGCAGGCAGGGCGCATGGAGCGCAACCAGATCCGCATCGGGCTGGTCAGCTCCATCTTCTGGGCCGGTTTTGGCGAGGTGATCCGCCATTGTCACCAGCGCCACCCCGAGTGCGAGATCTCCTTCACCGAGCTCTCCCCCGAGCGCCAGAAGCAGGCGCTGGCCAGCAAGGAGATAGACATCGGCCTCGCCCGCTTCGCCGACACCCTCAACATCCACCCGCTGCAGGCCGAGACTGTCTATCGGGAGTCCATGGTGCTGGTGGTATCGGACGAGCATCCCCTGCGGGATCGCAAGCGGGTCTCCCTCCCTGAACTCGCCGCAGAGCCCTTCGTGCTGATGAGCCGCGCCAACTCCGCCTCCACGGATCTCATCATCAACGCCTGCCTGGTGGAGGGCTTTTACCCCCGCCTGCGTCAGGAGGTGGTGGAGCTCAATACCCTGATGGCAGTGGTGGCCACCAGCCAGCAGGTGGCCCTTGTGCCCGCGAGCTACGCCCGCCAGAAGTGGCCCCACATGCGCTTCATCCGCCTCGAGCAGGGGATCCCCGCCGATCTCTGCGTGCTCCATGCTCCGCCCCTGGCCGGGCAGCCGACGACCACCGCCATCCGCCACTTCATCGACACCATGAGCGAGCAGATGAACCTGCCGGAGCGAGGCTGAAGGCAAAAAGCCCGATGAGGGGATCATCGGGCTCTGCGGCAAGGATCAGGGGCTCACTTCTTCCATGAAGACAAGCCGAAGGGGTTCGGCCAGCAGCTCGTCCGCCTGGCGAGCGAAAGCCTGGAAATACGCGGTCTCACAGTGGGCATCCAGGGCGGCCTGACTCACGAAGGCTTCCCGCATGTAGAAGGTGCCGGGTTCATCCTTCAACTCGAACAGTACGTAATCGAGGTTGCCCGGCTCCTGGCGAGTGGGGTCAATCAAGGTAAGCAGGGCATCGCGAAGGCGCTCTCCCATGCCGTCACGGGCCTTGAGCACCGCGATCGATACCAGTTTGTCTGTCTCTTTTTTCATCCAGTTTTCTCCGTTGTACATCGTCAACACGCCAGAGAGTGCAACCTGGACAGCGATTTATACTGCCGAATGCCCCCCATCAGACGTTGCCCAGTGTAGGCAGGACGGTGGAGGCCATATAGGGGGGCAGAATGAACACTGTGTTCAACGGGGTGGATAACCACGCCGTGCACGGAGGAACAAACGAGCGGGAGGGATCATGGCGCAAAGGGTGGCAACGGGACCCGCCAGGAGGCGGCACGGCTTGCTGCCCCCTGGTCCAGGCTAAGGGCCTGCAGACCAGCGCTCAACGTCAAGGCAATAGGTGGTGAAAGGGTGTTCGCCCAGGCGCGTTTTCCTCACCCAGATGGCCCGTCTGGCGAGGGATCGATAAGGCGGGCGGGTATCCAGCAAGTGAAAGAGGATCGTCCGATGGCCAAGCTCCCTCGCCCACCCCATCATCTCGTTGAAAATCGCCACGCCGCTTCCCCAGCCGGCCCTGGCGAGCACGATGGCAAGCTCCACCCCCTCGTCATCGGGCTGGATGCCGCACCACCCCGCCAGGGTGCCGTCGAGGAAGATGGCGCGCACGCGACAACCTGGCCGGGCGTCGACTCCCAGCTTGTACGCCATCCAGTCGTGCACCCCGGCCACATCGAAAAGCGGGTGAGGGATCAGGTGCTTTCGCAGCGTCTCGTCGTTGAGCAGCGGCAGAAAATCCTCTGCCCTGACAGCAGAAAAGGGGCTGAACACCATGGAGGTCTCTCTCATTGCCCGAAGAGCTCCCCCTAGTAGGGGCTGCCATCCTTGTGTCTGGCTGACCAGGCACCATCGGCCCCCTGTACCAGGGCCAGATCGTCGTCGGGATAGTCGACGGTGTCCCCTGGCAGCCTGTCCCCCACCTCGAGATAGACGGCGTCCACCTCACCGTGGTTGAGCAACTGGTGGGCCAGGCCGCTGCCCCCCTTGAAGCCGATGCACTCCCCCGGCGACATCCGGTACTCCTCCTCCCCGTGGCGCAGGGTGGGATTGCCCGAGAGCACATAAACGAACTCGTCCTGCAGGCCGTGATGGTGCTTGAGCGCCGAGATGGCCCCCGGTGCCAGGGTCGTCAGATTGACCCCGAAATTGGCGAGGCCGAAATGATCCCCCAGCCTGCGCCGGGTGCGGTGCTTGACCAGGGAGGCAAAGGGCTCCGGATAGAGGGACTTTGCCTTGTGCTCGGGGATGGCCGTTGCCTGAATGGCGCGCTTGTCAGTCATGTTCTGATCCTCCCTGTGAATGACGTCTCACTTTATAGCCTGCTCCTTAGCGGCGAAACATGGGCAGGGGTTGAAGGGGGTCTCACACACCATGTCATGCCCGGTTGCCGCCAGATGGCAAAGACACCCTGTTTCGGGAATTCAGATAATAAGTGCGACACTCATGGATGAATGGCGAGAGGTGGCCAACTGCTGATTGGTGGTACCCT
>NZ_JAPCJD010000009.1:0-78412 GCF_027707845.1 Aeromonas sp. QDB14
TGGATTTAGGGACTCAGAATACTTTTTTCTGAAAATCAAGGCGGCCTTCCCCGGAAAGCCGCGATGAACCTGAAAAAGGGGAGTCATGGACTCCCCTTCTCGTACTGCGTACTCGTCACTGGGCCAGCAGGTGGCCTACCAGCTCATGACGCCACCCTTGCAGCAGCATGGGCTTGTCCGCCCTGGCCCGCTCCTCGGCACTCATGCGCCAGCTCCAGGTGAAGTACTGGTGGATGATCTTCTTGCTCGCCACCAGCTCCGGCGGAATGTTGCTGGCCTTGGCCTTCTCCTCCACCATGGCCTTGATGCGCTTGAGCTCGGCCTTGTACTGGGGGAAGTCCACCAGACGGCGGATGGGATCGGGCCAGCTCGCAGGGTCGCTCTGCTGGGCGGCGGCGACGATGTCCAGCATCCGCTTGCCGTGGATCTTGATCTCGATGGGCGAGAGGCCCAGCTCGTTGAGATCCCGAAGGGAAGCGGGACGACGCTCCGCCACCTTGAACAGGTGCAGCTCTTTGACCACGAAGTTGAGGGCAAGATCCCGGCGTACCGCTTCCTGCTGGCGCCAGGCGGCCAGCTCGCGCAGGATGGCCAGCTCGCGGCGACCCAGTTGCCAGGCGTTGACGATCTCGAGGTAGGCCTGACGGGGATCGCTGCCCTGGGTTTTGCGGGCGGAGTGGTTCTGGCACTCCTGTTCGAACCAGGGGAACTTGCCGCTCTCGCGCAGTCTGGCCATCACCTTCTCGTAGAGGGGCATGAGGTAGAAGACATCCGCCGCGGCATATTCCAGCTGACGAGGGGTAAGGGGGCGCGCCAGCCAGTCGGTACGGGCCTGATCCTTCTCAAGCTCGACCCCGAGGAATTCGTTGACCAAGGCGCCAAACCCCACCGACACGCCATGACCCAGGAAGGCTGCCGCCAGCTGGGTATCGTGCATCTGGTTGGGCAGGTGACCCGCTTGATGCTGGATGAGTTCCAGATCCTCACCGGAGGCGTGCAGGATGGCAATCTGTCCGGCCCGACCGAGGCGCTGCCACAAACCGGAGAGCTCCAGGGTCAGGGGATCGAGCAGGGCAAGCTGCTTGCCATCGTAGATCTGGAACAGACCGAGCTGGGGATAGTAGGTACGGGTGCGAACGAATTCGGTATCGATGGCCAGGGGAACGTCGGCCAGAGAAGCGAGATACTGATCCAGTTCGGCTTGCTGTGAAATGAGTTGATATTGCATCGTTGCCTGCACGTTGGTCGGATCCAGAAAGAAAAAACCGTGGATGTCCCACGGTTTTGCATAACGACAGCGCTGGACTGCAAAGCAGTGCATGCCGGTTACTGCTTGGCAATCTCCTCGTCGCGCAGCACGCGGCGCAGGATCTTGCCCACGTTGGTCTTGGGAAGTTCGTCGCGAAATTCTACCAGTTTCGGCACCTTATAGGCAGTCAGATGTTTGCGGCAGTGGGCAATTATCTCCTCTTCCGCCAGCTTTGCATCTTTCTTGACCACGAAGATCTTCACCTGCTCGCCGGACACCGGGTTGGGTACGCCGACGGCGGCTACCTCCAGCACCTTGGGATGCAGGGCCACCACGTCTTCTATCTCGTTCGGGTAGACGTTGAAGCCGGAGACCAGGATCATGTCCTTCTTGCGATCGACGATCTTGAAGAAGCCCTGCTCGTCGCATACCGCGATGTCGCCGGTGCAGAGCCAGCCATCCTGCATCACCTCGGCGGTCGCCTCCGGGCGCTGCCAGTAGCCGGTCATCACCTGAGGACCGCGCACCTGCATCTCGCCGGGGGCACCCCGTTCGGTGACCTGGTTCCCCTCGTCATCCACCAGACGGATCTCGGTGGAGCAGACCGGCAGACCGATGGAGCCGTTGTAATCCACCAGATCATAGGGGCAGACGCTCACCAGGGGCGAGCACTCGGTCAGGCCATAGCCCTCCAGCAGCGGGGTGCCGGTCAGCCCCTTCCACTGCTCGGCCACCGCCCGTTGCACCGCCATGCCGCCACCGATAGTGAGCTTGAGCTTGGCAAAATCCATGCCCTTGAACTCGTCGTTGTTGACCAGGGCGTTGAACAGGGTGTTCACCCCGGTGATGCAGGTGAAAGGATACTTCTTGATCTCTTTGACAAAACCCGGGATGTCGCGGGGGTTGCTGATGAGCAGGTTGTAGCCCCCCAGACGCATGAACAGCAGGCAGTTTACCGTCAGGGCGAAGACGTGATAGAGCGGCAGCGCCGTGACCACGAACTCCTTGCCGCGCTCCAGCACGGGGCCATAGACACCGAGGCACTGCTCAACGTTGGCGATCATGTTGCGATGAGTCAGCATGGCCCCCTTGGAGAGGCCGGTGGTCCCGCCGGTGTATTGCAGGAAGGCGATGTCCTGGTTGCTGATCTCGGGTTTGATGTACTGCAGGTAGCGCCCCTTGGCGAGGGCCTGGCGCATGGTGCTGGCATGGGGCAGGTTGTACTTGGGCACCAGCTTCTTGACGTATTTGACCACGAAGTTGACCAGGGTCCCCTTGGCCAGCCCCAGGTTGTCACCCATCCGGGTCAGGATCACGTGCTTGACCGGAGTATCATACACCACTTTTTCCAGGGTGTGGGCAAAGTTGGAGACGATGACGATGGCCTTGGCGCCGGAGTCTTTCAACTGATGCTCCAGCTCGCGCGGGGTATAGAGGGGGTTGACGTTCACCACCGTCATGCCGGCCCGCAGGATGCCGAATACCGCGATGGGGTATTGCAGCAGGTTCGGCATCATCACGGCCACCCTGTCCCCCTTGCCGAGCTTCAGCTCGTTTTGCAGGTAGGCGGCGAAGGCTCGGGACTGCTCCTCCAGCCGACGGTAGGTAATGGTCTGCCCCATGTTGACGAAGGCGGGTTGATCGGCGAACTGGTTCACCGACTCTTCAAACATCTCGACCAGAGAGCCGTATTGGTCTGGATTGATCTCGGCGGGCACCCCTTCTGGATAACGCTTCAGCCAGACTCTTTCCACGAACTTCTCCTGCATAACTCGCACCTGTGCGCTCACTGTGTTGCCTCCGTCCCTGTCACATCCATTTCAATCAATTGTTTTAAGTTCATGCTCTAATGCCGCACATATTTACATAAGGCAACATCAATTAACAGTGAATTAACAACGGGAAATGTGAGGGAGAAAGCAAACCTGACATGATTCAAAGCCGCCGATCCTACCGGATTTGAGCGAAGTTTTCGATATAAACGGCGGTTTCTGATGAATTTTCCATATGAAAATGATGGCCTCCTGCCACTGTCACCCGTTCAATGTGGCCAAAGGCCGCCTCCCGCAACTGCCACTGTGCCAGGAGCCCGGGGAAGCCCTGCTCTCCCCGGATAAAGAGCACCGGACAGGTGATGGCCCGGATCAGGGCCTGGGCCTGCCCCTCGCTCATGCGCAGGGGCGAGAGATCGCGAAGACGGGGATCACTGCGCCAATACCAGCGCCCTGCCCGCGCCTCCAGTTGTCGCTCGCAGATAAGGCGTGCCGCACTCGGGGGGATGTCCGCCACCTTGCAGCGGGCAGCCACCGCCTCCTCGAGGGTGGCAAATCCACTGGTTGCACGCTCACGGGTACGAGTGCGGTTGAGGATGGCGCGGCGCAGCTGCCCCGGTACCTCCTCGTCGGGCTGGCTCAAGGGGCCGAGCCCCTCCAGCAGAATGAGCCGCTCGATTTGTTCGGGAAAAACGCCGGCATAGGCAGAGGCAATCAGCGCCCCCAGGGAGTGACCAAGCAGGATGAAACGCTGCCAGCCCGCGGCCTGGGTGATCTGGTAGAGATCATCCAGCCAGTCCACGAAGACATAGGGAGTCGACTTGTGATCGGAGTGACCATGGCCCGGCAGATCGACGCAGACCAGATGAAACGCCCCCAGCCAGGGGGCCAGAGGCAAAAAGCTGGCGCCGTTGTCGAGCCAGCCATGGAGGGCCACCAGCAGCGGTCTGTCCTCCTGACCATTGTCCAGCAGGGCGATGTGCCGCCCGTCCGCCAGGCGCAGCCTGCGCTCCTGCAATGTCGCCGTCATCCGGGCTCCTCAGCGGCGCAGGGGCCGTCTGGGCCAGAAGGGATCATAGAAAGGATCGTAAAAGTAGGGATCCATGTAGCGGATCTCCACCTCCTTCACCGGTGGCCACAGCTTGCTCCCCGTCACCTTGAGTACCGAGAAGCGATACTTGTGCTCGCCAATCTGGCTGTCCACCGGCTTGTCGAGGGTGCCGAGCACCGTCAGGCTGCGACCCTTGGCATAGAGGGTCGGGTCGACAAACCCCTGCATGATGGCGAGAAAACGACCAGGGCTCTGCTCGGTCTGCTCCGGCACCCCGTTGGACTTGAGGGGCAGATAGACCACCTCGATGACACTCTGATCCGCCTTGTTGTGGACCGCCGAGATGACACCGCTCCAGCGGGCCGGCTTGCCTTCCATCCCCTGCAGAGCGGGTTGATAGGCCACCAGCTGATCCGCAGGCTCATAGGCAAGCTCTTTGGGCACCGTGCTGCAACCGCTCAGCAGCAGCCCCACCAATCCCAGCATGATCACGGATTTTCTCATTCGTTTCTCCTTCATCGTCCGACAAAGCAGCCCGGGACAGCCGTTGCCGCCTATTCGCGACCCGGCAGTTTCTTCCAGGTCACCTTGTCACGCAGATAGACAGGGGTGGCTTGCTCAACCGGCACCGCCTCACCCGCAAACCAGGCCTGGCGTGCCAGAGGCAGCATGTCGGCGGCCGCCGGGAAACGCACCTGGCTTGGGGTCAGCACATCTGCCAGGCCGCCCAGAGTCTCGCCATAGGTTTCAAAACCGGTGCCAACGCAGCTCACCGCGCCAGTCAGCTTGTCACGGGCCTGCACCAGTGCGGCTGGCTCGCTCACCACCTCCTCGCCCACCAGCGTCATCACCCCGTCCACCAAGGCATAGTGGCCGAAATAGACCTCGTCCATGCGCGCATCGATGGCGGCAAGCACCTGCTCGGCCCCTTCCAGCTTATGGGCCCCCTGGGCCATGGCCGCCAGGGTGGAGACACCGATCATCGGCACGCCGGCACCAAAGGCGAGCCCCTGGGCCACGCTGATCCCGATCCGTACCCCGGTGAAGGAGCCAGGCCCACGGCCGAAGGCGATGGCGTCGAGCTCATCCAACGATAGACCGGCTTCATCCAACAGAGCCTGAACCATGGGCAGGATCTTGCGGGTATGGTCACGGGGCGCCTCTTCCCAGCGGGAGTAGAGGCTATCGCCCACCAAGAGGGCTGCGGAGCAGGCTTCGGTGGCGGTATCCACGGCCAGGATCTTCAACTCATCCATTCTTTTTATTCTCTTCACATCAGTCAGTTAAATCGTCAGCATGGCCAAGGCCTGCCGTCATGCATGGCCGGGGGCAATCAGCCCCGGCGCGGCGGACTCACTCCCGTGGTCCGAAAAATTCTCCCAGGGTCGCCAGCTCCCGGGTCCGTGGAATGGCAGGCAGGCTCTTGATGAAGGTGGCGCCATAGGGCTTGTTGACCACCCGAGGATCACAAATAACCAGTACGCCGTGATCACTGCGATCACGGATGAGCCGCCCCACCCCCTGCTTGAGGGCAATCACCGCCTTGGGCAACTGCAACTCAGCAAAGGGATCCCCCCCCTTGAGCTTGCAATCCTCCACCCGTGCCTTGAGCTGGGGATCGTCCGGGCTCGCAAAGGGCAGCTTGTCGATGATAACACAGGACAATGCCGCCCCCCGCACGTCTATCCCCTCCCAGAAACTGCTGGTGGCCACCAGCACGGCCCGACCGTTCTCCACGAAGGTCTTGAGCAGCCGCTGCTTGTTGTCTTCCCCTTGCAGCAGGACGGTGCGGCCGATTTCCCGGCGTAGCACCTCAGCCACCTGGCGCATCACCTGATGGCTGGTGCAGAGGAAAAAACATCCCCCCGGCGTCTTGTTGATGAGGGGGATCATCAGGGTCGCCAGCTGCTCCCCGCGCCCGAAGGCATTGGGCTCTGGCAAGAAACGGGGTACGCACAGGCGCGCCTGCTCGGCGTAATCGAACGGACTGTCGAGAATGAGTTCGGCGCTGCCGGCCAGCCCCATCTCGGCGACGAAGTGGGCGAAGCGATTGTCCACCGTCAAGGTGGCCGAGGTGAAGACCCAGGCCACCTCAGGGCGCTGCACCTCGGCACCGAAGCGCTCGGCGACCGACAGCGGCGTCAGATTGAGGGTAAAGTGCAGACGCGAACAGTCATACCAGTAGGAGAAACCGGTCTGGTTGATCGCCAGCACCTCCCCAAGGCGAGTGCGCAGCTCGCTGATGCGCTCGAAACAGTGATCCAGCTGCTCCCCTCGCCCGAGCGCCAGTTTCAGCACTTCATAACAGAGCCCGATGGCATCGTTGAGGCGGGCCAGCGCCTGGGCCCAGAGGGATTGTCTCAGCAGATCCCGGGTGTTGCCGCGCCCCCCCTCCACGCCGAAGGCAAGGCGCAGATCCTGACTGGCAATGGCAAGCCTGTCCGCCGCCTTGCCAAGCTGGGCCATGTCATGAGCCTCTGCCCGGTAGGCGAGCTGGATATCCTGCGCCAAATCCAGGATGGTGCGACTGCCCACGGACTTGCCGAAGTAGTGGCTGGCGATCTCGGGCAACTGGTGCGCCTCGTCGAATACATAGACCTGCGCCTCGGGCACCAGCTCGCCAAAGCCGGTGTCTTTGACCGCCATGTCAGCGAAAAAGAGGTGGTGGTTGATCACCACCACCTGGGCGTCCATGGCACGGCGCCGGGCGATGACCAGGTGACAATCATCGTAATAGGGGCAGTCGCGACCCAGGCAGTTGTCGTTGGTGCTGGTGACGTGGGCAAGGATCTCGGCGTTCTCCTGTAGCCCCGGGATATCCCCCACATCGCCGTTGTCGGTGGCGGTCGACCAGGATTTGACCTTCACGAGATCGCTCAGGATCTCGGGCTTTTGCAGATGGGATTCACTCAACAGCCGATTCATCCGCTCGATGCAGAGGTAATTGCTGCGCCCCTTGAGCAGTGCCACCGGCGGGGTGTAGTGAAGCGCCCCCGTGATGGTGGGCAGATCCCGATAGAAGAGCTGCTCTTGCAGATTCTTGGACCCGGTACTGATCACCACCCGCTTGCCGGATTCCAGCGCAGGCACCAGATAGGCATAGGTTTTGCCAGTGCCCGTTCCAGCCTCCACCAGCAAACGGCCACCTTGCTTGATGGCGCGGGACACCGCCTCGGCCATCTCCAGTTGCGGGGCACGGGCCTTGAAGCCGTCAATATGGCGGGCCAGGGGGCCGTCTGGCTTGAACAGGGTCTGGATGATGGTCAAAGGCATGTCCCGTTGCAAAAGCGGGCATTATGCCAAAAGCGCGGAAAAAGCGGGACTGATAATGCGTTCAGACGAAGAGATCAATCCGGTGGTCCGGATCCGGTTTGTGATCATCATCCTGCACCGCTGGTTGATCAGGCTTTGGCGGCTGCTCTCTCTGCTGGTGATGCTGGCCACCGCCGCCATTGTCGGTGCCTATCTTGCGCAGCTGATGTTTCTGGCTGATCTGGGTCACCTCCCGCTTGATGTCATCCGGGCTCGGTGTCGAGGGTGCACGGGGCAGGATGGGAAATAACAGGTCCTGGCTGGGCATGATGTCGCCTCCTTTGGCATCTCATTGTCTAGTTATCGACCAGAAAACCGTTTTCTCAACTTTAATCGTCCTGATCACATTTTTCGGTTGCATTTTCTGTCAAGGCAGGTAGTTTAAATCGGGCGTCAACAACGGCATCTGATTTGTAAAGGATTGATTACATCATGAAGTTCACCACCCTGAAGACTCATCATCACCATCATCATCCCGAATAGTCTTTCAGGAGGTTGACTGCTGGAAGACACTTAACTGGTGACTTCCAAAAGGACCGCAAGATTCATAAACCCTCGGAAGCACATACTTCCGAGGGTTTTTTCGTTTTTGACTAAAAGGAAATCGAGCAATGGAAACACAACGTCTGCGCATCGCCATGCAAAAATCCGGTCGTCTGAGCCAGGATTCCCAGGCCCTCTTCAAGAGCTGCGGCCTCAAGATCAACCTGCGGGAACAGCGCCTCATCGCCCATGTCGAGAACATGCCCATCGACATTCTGCGAGTGCGTGATGACGACATCCCGGGTCTGGTGATGGAAGGGGTGGTCGATCTTGGCATCATCGGCGAGAACGTTCTCGAAGAGGTGCAGCTCATTCGCGCAGCCCAGGGGCAGCCCTTTGCGGTGAAGACCCTCAAGCAGCTCGACTTCGGCGGCTGCCGCCTCTCTCTGGCGGTGCCGGACGATGTCAACTACACAGGACCCGAGAGCCTGGCCGACAAGCGCATCGCCACCTCCTACCCCGGTCTGCTCAAGCGCTTCTTCGACGAGAAGGGCCTGGGCTTCAAGAGCGTGATGCTGGGTGGCTCGGTGGAAGTAGCCCCCCGCGCGGGTCTGGCCGATGCCATCTGCGATCTGGTCTCCACCGGCGCGACCCTGGAAGCCAACGGCCTGAAAGAGGTCGAGGTGATCTACCGCTCCAAGGCAGTCCTGGTGCAGGCTCCCAACCCCCTGAACGATGCCAAGCAGAAACTCATCGACAAGCTGCTGCCCCGCATCCAGGGGATGCAGCAGGCGCGCGAAAGCAAATACATCATGCTGCACGCCCCCAAAGACAAGCTCGATGCCATCACCGATCTGCTGCCGGGGGCGGAGCGTCCCACCATCATGCAGCTCGCCGGTGACACCAACCAGGTGGCCCTGCACGTCGTCTCCAGCGAAACCCTGTTCTGGGAGACCATGGAACAGCTCAAGGCCCTGGGTGCCAGCTCCATCCTGGTGCTGCCCATTGAAAAGATGATGGAATAAGCCGAGATGATGGAATAAGGAAGACACATCATGCAGACCCTGATCTGGAAGACCCTCTCCCCCGCCCGGCAAGCCGAGGTCCTGACCCGGCCCGCCCTTGGCGACGAAGCCGACATCGGTACCGTGGTGCGAGACATCATTGCCGCGGTACGTAGCCGGGGCGATGAGGCCCTGCGCGAGCTGAGCCAGCGTTTCGAACGCGCGCCCCGCGAACAGCTTCGGGTGAGCGACGCGGAAGTGGATGCCGCCTGCGCTCGACTCGGTGATGACATCAAGGGTGCCATCGAGGCCGCCATCGCCAATATCCGTACCTTCCACGCCGCCCAGGTACAGCCCGTCGTCCGAGTCGAAACCCAGCCCGGGGTACTGTGCGAGCTGCGCACCCAACCCATCAGCCGGGTCGGCCTCTATGTCCCGGGAGGCAGCGCGCCGCTCCCCTCCACCGTGATGATGCTGGCCATTCCGGCAAGCCTGGCCGGTTGCCGTGAGGTGGTGCTCTGTACCCCGTCTCCGGCGAGCGACGAGATCCTGTTTGCCGCCCGCGCCTGTGGCGTCCGTCAGGTGTTCGCCATCGGCGGCGCCCAGGCCATCGCGGCCATGGCCTATGGCACGCAAACCATCCCCAAGGTGGACAAGATCTTCGGCCCGGGCAACGCCTATGTGACCGAAGCCAAGGGCCAGGTTTCCCGTGACTGGCGGGGCGCCGCCATCGACATGCCAGCCGGCCCCTCCGAGGTGCTGGTGATCGCAGACGAGAGCGCCAACCCGGCCTTCGTGGCATCGGATCTGCTCTCCCAGGCCGAGCACGGCCCCGACAGCCAGGTGGTGCTGGTCACCACCTCCGCTTCCCTGGCCGATGCCATCGGCAGCGAGATCCAGGCGCAACTCGCCGACCTCAGCCGCCGCGACATCGCCGAGCAAGCCCTGAAGGCAAGCCTGGTGATCCTCTGCGACAACCTGGAGGAGGCCTGCGCCATCTCCAACGCCTATGCACCGGAACACCTCATCGTGCAGACCCGGGCCCCCCGGGATCTGCTGGACAAGCTCGAGAACGCGGGCTCCATCTTCCTCGGGGCATGGACACCGGAGTCGGTCGGTGATTACGCCAGCGGCACCAACCACACCCTGCCCACCTACGGCTATGCCCGCACCTGCTCGAGCTTGGGGCTTGCCGACTATCAGCGCCGCTACACGGTTCAAGAGCTCACTGCAGACGGCATTCGCGGCCTTGGCCCCATCGTCCAGCGCATCGCCCAGGCCGAGGGGCTCGATGCCCACAAGCATGCCGTCACCCTCAGGTTGAACGCCCTGGCCGCCGAGCCCCAACAAACAGCACAGCAGAAGGATTTGTCATGAGCATCGTCAATCTGGCCCGTCGCGTTGTGCGGGCTCTCACTCCCTACCAGTCCGCTCGCCGCATCGGCGGCCAGGGCCACGTCTGGCTCAATGCCAACGAGGCCCCCCTGGCCTATCCCTTCACCGTCGAGGGGAGCCGCCTCAACCGCTATCCCGAGTGCCAGCCGGCCGAGGTGGTGAATGGCTATGCCGCCTACGCCGGGGTCAATCCGGATCAGGTGCTGGTAAGCCGCGGTGCCGACGAGGCCATCGAGCTCTTGATCCGCACCTTCTGCGAGGCAGGGGAAGATCAAATCCTCATCTGCCCCCCCACCTACGGCATGTACGCCATCAGCGCCGAGACCTGTGGCGTGGGGATTGTCGAGCAGCCATTGACCGCCAGCCGTCAGCCGGACTGGCCCGCCATCGCCGATCGCCTCTCTGACGTGAAGCTGGTGTTCCTCTGCTCCCCCAACAATCCCACCGGGGATCTGGTGGGCCGCAAGGGACTCGTCGCCCTGCTGGAGAAGGCCCGGGACCGCGCCATCATCGTCGTGGACGAGGCCTACATCGAGTTCTGCCCGGAGGCCTCCGTGGTGGACCTGCTCGCCCAATACCCGAACCTGGTGGTGACCCGCACCCTCTCCAAGGCCTTCGCCCTGGCAGGGATCCGCTGCGGCTTTACTTTGGGGGATCCAGAGGTGATTGCCATGCTGGCCAAGGTGATCGCGCCCTACCCCATTCCCGACCCCATCGCCCAGATTGCCGCCCAGGCGCTCTCTCCCATGGGGCTGGAATTGATGCAGGAGCGGGTGCAGGAGCTCAACAAGCAGAAGGCGCTCATCAAGGCGGAGCTGCTTCGTCTGTCCTGCGTCAAGGAAGTGTTCGAGGACAAAGGCAACTTCGTGCTGGTGCGCTTCAAAGATGGCGCCGCCGTGTTCGCCGCCATGAAGGCCGCCGGCATCATCTTGCGTGATTTCTCCAGCAAGCCTGGCCTTGACAACAGCATCCGCATCACCATCGGCTATCAGGGCGAAATGGACGCCGTGCTCGCCGTGCTGCGTGACCTGCCCCCACCCTCTCTGTAAGACAAGCAAGGATGTAGCGATGAAAACCCCGTTTTTGTTTATCGACCGTGACGGCACCCTGATCGAGGAGCCGGTCACCGACAAGCAGGTGGACAGCCTTGCGAAGCTGCGCTTCGAGCCCATGGTGATACCTGTGCTGCGTGAGCTCCAGGCCGCCGGCTACGTGCTGGTGATGGTGACCAACCAGGATGGGCTCGGCACCGCCAGCCTGCCCCTTGAACACTTCCAGCCGCCCCACGACCTGATGATGCACCTCTTCGAATCCCAGGGCGTCACTTGGGAGCAAGTGCTGATCTGTCCCCACTTCCCCACCGACGGTTGCAGCTGCCGCAAGCCTCACCTTGGGCTGGTGAAGGAGTATCTCGCCTCGGGCCGCATCGACTTTGCCAACTCCTTCGTGATTGGCGACAGACAGACCGACATCCAGCTTGCCGAGAACATGGGCATCCGCGGCATACGCTACCACCCGCAAGATCACGGCTGGACTGCCATTCGTGATCAGCTGCTCTCCAAGGGGCGCGTGGCCGAGGTGGAGCGCTACACCAAGGAGACCCGCATCCAGGTGGCGGTGGATCTCGACAAGAGCGGTGGCAACCAGATCGCCACCGGCATCGGCTTCTTCGATCACATGCTGGATCAGATAGCGACCCACGCGGGCTTTCGCCTCAAGCTCAAAGTGTGCGGCGATCTGCACATCGACGATCACCACACGGTGGAAGATGTGGGATTGGCACTGGGTCAAGCCCTGCGCCAGGCCCTTGGCAACAAGCGCGGCATCGGCCGCTTCGGCTTCGTGCTGGCGATGGACGAGGTGCAGGCGGTGATCGACGGGCGTCCCCGCCAGGAGGCTGACAGCACCTCGCTGACCGAGCTGGACGTGGCCACTGCGCTGGATCTGAGCGGCCGTCCCTACTTCGTGTTCGACTGCCCGAGCGGCTTTGGTCGCGACAGCGTGGGAGAGATGGCCACCGAGATGGTGCCCCACTTCTTCCGCTCCCTCTCTGACGCCATGGCCATCACCTTGCAGATGAAGGTGGGCAGCGGCAACACCCACCATCAGGTGGAGGCGCTGTTCAAAGGCTTTGGCCGCGCCCTGCGCCAGGCCATTCGCGTGGAAGGGAGCGAGCTTCCCTCCAGCAAGGGGGTGCTGTGATGGGGAAACAGAACCTGGTCATCATCGACACCGGCTGCGCCAACCTCGCCTCGGTGCGCATGGCGTTCGAGCGCCTCGGCGTGCAGCCCAGGGTGAGCTGCAAGGCCACCGACATCGAGCAGGCGGACAAACTGATCCTGCCCGGCGTCGGCACCGCCATCGCCGCCATGAAGAACCTCAATGAGCGGGAACTGGTGCCCCTCATTCGCGCCGCCAAGCAGCCGCTGCTCGGTTTTTGCCTCGGCATGCAGATGCTGGCACAGGCCTCGGAAGAAAACATGAGCGCCGATGGCAGCGAAGGAGCGCTCATCGACTGCCTCGGCATCGTGCCTGGCAGGATCCGCCTGATGGAGGTGGGCAACCTGCGCCTGCCCCACATGGGCTGGAACCAGATTGAACACGACGAGACCCACCCGCTACTCAAAGGCATTCCCAGCGGCCGCTACTTCTACTTTGTCCACTCCTATGCGCTGGAGGTGACCGACGCGACCCTGGCGACCTGCGGCTACGGCCTGCCCTTTACCGCCATCGTCGGGCGGGACAACTTCTTTGGCGCCCAATTCCACCCGGAGCGATCCGGCCCGGCCGGTGCCCGCCTACTGCAAAACTTTCTGGAGCTATGACAGGCATGATTATTCCCGCAATCGACCTTATCAACGGTCAGGTCGTGCGCCTCTATCAGGGCGACTACGGCCAGAAAACCGCCTACAGCGACAACCCGCAGGCCCGCTTCGATGACTATGTCAGCCAGGGGGCGGCGCAGCTGCACCTGGTGGATCTGGACGGCGCCAAGGATGCCAAGGCCCGCCAGTTGGCCCTCATCGCCCAGCTGCTGTCCGCCACCGAGGCACCGGTGCAGGTCGGCGGCGGCGTGCGCAGCGAACAGGATGTGGCCGACTTGCTGGCGGCCGGCGCCAGCCGGGTGGTGATCGGTTCCACCGCCGTCAAATCCCCGGATCTGGTGGCCAGCTGGATGGAGAAATATGGCCCCGAGCGCATCGTGCTGGCCCTGGATGTCAACATCGATGAACAGGGCAACCGCCACATCGCAGTGGCTGGCTGGCAGGAGAACAGCGGCATCTCCATCGAGGCGCTGATCGAGCGCTTCCTCCCCGCCGGACTTAAACACGTGCTCTGCACCGACATCAGCCGGGACGGTACCCTGGCGGGCACCAACGTCGAACTCTACCGGGATCTCTGTGCCCGCTACCCGAACGTCGGCTTCCAGGCGTCCGGCGGTATCGGCGGTCTGGCGGATATCGAGGCGCTCAAGGGAACCGGCGTCAAGGGGATCATCCTCGGCCGTGCCCTGCTGGAGGGCAAGTTTGACGTGGCAGAAGCCATTCGCTGCTGGGGTGACGGCCGCGCTGCGTGACGCGCCCCTTTCTGGCATCAGACAGCCTGCCCATCCGGGCAGGCCTCTTTCTCCCCGATGGGGGCGAATCTTATGATTTGGCAGCAATTGGCTCTATACTCGACCTCACAGGGATAGCGTCATGGAAGACATATGTTGACACCTCACAACGCCACCATCCTGATCGTCGACGACTCACCCGAAAATCTGATGGTACTGACCGAATTGCTTTCGCCTCATTACCGCGTGCTGGCTGCACAGAGCGGGGAAAAATGCCTGCGCATCGTCAGCGCGGATCCAAAGCCTGACCTCATCCTGCTGGATGTGATGATGCCCGGCATGGATGGTTATGAAGTGCTCAGGCAATTACGTCAGTCCCCGATCAGCAGCCGTATTCCCGTCGTTCTGCTCACCGCCCTCGCCGACCCCCAAAGCGAGGAGTTCGGCCTCTCCCTCGGCGCCGCCGACTACATCACCAAGCCCATCAAGCCGGTGGTCGTTCAGGCCCGGGTGCGTACCCAGCTGGAGGCAAAGCAGGCCCGTGACGGCCTGCAAAACCAGAATGCGGCGCTGGAAGCCGAGGTCGCGCGGCGAATGGCGGAAAACGACCTGATCCAGCAGGTCTCCATCCGCGCCCTCGCCCATCTGGCGGAGATCCGCGACCCCGAAACCGGCAACCATATCCTGCGCACCCAGGGCTATGTGCGTCTGCTGGCGAGCGCCCTGGCTGATCACCCCCGTTTCGCCGATACCCTGACCCCGGGTTACATCGACCTGCTGAGCCGCTCCGCACCGCTTCATGATATCGGCAAGGTGGGCATTCCCGACCACATCCTGCTCAAACCGGGCAAGCTGACCCCGGAGGAGTGGCAGATCATGCGCACCCACGCCAAGCTCGGCAGCGATGCCATCGAGGAGGCCGAACAGGACATGGAGCAGCCCCTGGCCTTCCTCACCCTGGCCAAGGAGATCGCCCACTGGCACCACGAGAAGTGGGATGGCAGCGGCTACCCGGACGGCTTGCAAGGGGACGCCATCCCCCTCTCGGCTCGCCTGATGGCGCTGGCAGACGTGTTTGACGCCCTCATCTGCGCCAGGGTCTACAAGCCGGCCATGAGCTACGACGAGGCTCGCGCCCTCATCCTCTCCGGCAGCGGCCACCATTTCGATCCCGATGTCGTGACCGCCTTCGATCGCCATTTCGACGCGTTCGTCACCATTGCCGAACGCTACCAGGATGGCAGCGAGGCCGTGGATGGCTGAGGCTCCTCTGACCCGGGCACATGTGCTCAACGTCGTGCTCACCTATGCCGCCGTGGCAAGCCTGTGGATCCTGCTCTCCGACAAGGCGGTGGAGTGGCTGTTCAGCACCCCTGCCCAGTTCGCCATGGCAAGCACCATCAAGGGCTGGCTCTTCATCCTCATCACGGCCCTCATGCTTTATGCCATGCTGCGTCGTCGCATCAGCCAGCCAGCGGTGACGCCCGCCCTCTCCCGGCGTCAGTGGATCCCCTTCCTGCTGCTCAACGGGCTCATCCTGGCCCTGACCGCCATGGCCATCGCCCGCAACATCGAACTGACCCGGGACACGGAAGTGGCCCGTCTCGAAGCCATCGCCGATCTCAAAAGCCGGCGCATCACCGAATGGCTCGACAACCGCGATCAGGATGTCCGCCAGATCATCGAGAGCCCGCGTTATGGTGCCCTGCCTCCTGATGGGCTGACGGCAAAGACACAGTGGCTGACACAACTGCAGGACGTCCTCTCGCTGCGTGGATTCCAGGGGGCGACCCTGCTTGATCCTGCCGGCCATATCCTGTGGCAGACCCCGGGGGCTGGCCCCGTGAATAGTCCCCTGCAGGCCGCCCTTTCCCGGGTTGAGGCAGGCAAGGTGCTCAGAGTGGCCCCCTATGTCGATGGAAAGGGATACGCCAGACTGGATTTTCTGGCTCCCCTCGGCCCGTCAGGCCACGGGACCACCGTCCTCGCGCTGCACATCATCGGTACTGACTGGGCCGATCGCATCCTTCGTACCTGGCCCATCCCAGACAGCAGCGGAGAAGCCATTCTGTTTCGCCAGCAGGGGGATCAGGTCCACTATCTGAGTAGCCTGCGCTATCGCCCGGAACCGGCTCTCACCCTGCACTATCCCGTCACCCACCCCACCCTGCTGGCAGCCCAGTATTTGCGGCTCGCCGAACGCGGCACGCCCCAGGTGCTTTATGGCCAGGATTACCGGGGCAGCGAGGTCTTCGGGGTTGTCTATCCGGTCATGAACACGGACTGGTACCTGCTGGCCAAGATCGACAAGGCGGAACTCTACCAGGCCACCTTCAAGGAGAGCGTCTGGATCGGTCTCATCGGCCTGCTGGTGCTCTTTGTCACCAACGCCGGCATCATCCTGCTGCGCCAGCACACCCGGCTGCAGATGGCCGAGCAGCTTCAGCACTCCCAGTCCCAGCGGCTGGAGGCGTTGCAACTGCTCTCCGCCATCGCCGACAGCTCGGAAGACGCCATCTTCGCCAAGAACAAGGAGGGCAGATACATCCTCTTCAACCGGGCCGCCAGCCAGTTTGTCGGCAAGCCGGTTGACGAGGTGCTGGGCCAGGATGATCTGACGCTCTTCCCGCCGCAGCAGGCGCAGATGCTGATGGCATCCGGGCGCCAGGTCATAGAGCGCAACCGGGTGCAGACCGAGGAGGAGTACCTGACCCTGCCCGATGGCGAGCATGTGTTTCTCGCAACCAAAGGCCCCTTGCAAGACAGCGAGGGGCAGGTGATCGGGATCTTCGGCATCTCTCGGGACATCACGGACTTCAAACGGGCCGAGGCCGACTTGCGAGAGCGCGAGGGGCTGTTCCGTGCCCTGGTGGAGCAATCCCTTGCCGGGATCTACATCATCCAGCAGGGTCGGCTCTGCTACATCAACCCCTGTTTTGCCCGACTGTTTGGCTATGACACCCCGGGGGCGCTGATCGCCGTTGGCCAGTTACACGCCCTTGCCGCTCCCAAGGACAGCACCAGGGTCGCCGAGCTGGTGCACGCGTGCGAGCAGGACGCGCGCGATATCCACACCCGCTTCAGTGCCCTGCATCAGCACGGGGAATCCCTGGAGGTCGAGCTGTACGGGCGGCGCGTCGACTACCTCGGCCAGCCCGCCATCATCGGCATTCTGCTCGATGTCACCGAACGGGAGCAGGTTGAACAGGCCCTGACCCGCCAGGCCAGCGAGCTGCGCCAGCAGAACCATGAGCTGGAGCGGTTCAACAAGGTGATGGTGGACAGGGAACTCGCCATGCTGGCCCTCAAGCACCAGATCAACGGGCTCTCCCGTCAGCTCGGAGTGCCGCCCCCCTATCCCCAGGCCCCCATGCCACCGGAGGATCTCCCATGATGAGCTGGTCACCCCTGTGGCATGTGCGCCCCTCCACCCAGCGCTGGGGGATCTCCCTGCTGGCCGTGCTGCTGCCCGTTCTGATGTTGCAAATCCGGGTCCAGCTGCCCATCGCCTTTGGTGAGCGACCGCTGCTGGTTCTCTTCATGCTGCCCATCATCGTTTGCGCCCTGTTGGGGGGCTTGTTGCCAGGTCTGCTCTGCACCCTGATCACCGCCCTGGTCACCAGCTATTTCATGCTCCCCCCCATTTATTCACTGAGTGTCGAGGCTGGCCAGGATCTGGTGCAATGGTGCCTGCTCATCGCCAACGGTCTGCTCATCAGCGTGCTCAGTGCCGCCTTTCATCGCGCCCGGGCCAGAGAGGTCCTGCGCTGGCAGGAGCTGATGAACACCCAGAACCAGTTGCAGCAGAACGAGAACCGCTTCCAGGTCACCTTCGAACAGGCGGCGGTCGGCATCGCCCTGGTCTCCCCCGATGGACACTGGCTGCGTGTCAATCAGCGGCTGTGCCACATCCTGGGCTACCGGGCCGACGAGCTCACCGGGATGACGTTCCAGCAGTTGACCCACCCGGACGATCTCTACCTCGATGAGGCACATGTGGCCCGGGTGCTGGCGGGAACTATCCCCCACTACACCCTGGAGAAGCGCTACCTGCACAAGGGGGGCGAGATCATCTGGACCACTCTGACGGTGGCCCTGGTGCGCGACGCCGAAGGCAATCCCGACTACTTCATTTCCATCATCGAGGACAACCGGCAGAACAAGGAGACCGAGGAGGCGCTGCGCCGCAACGAAGCCATACTGCGCGAGTCCCAGCGTCTCGCCAAGATAGGGAACTGGCGCTGGCGCGTGGCCGATGACAGCCACTTCTGGTCACCGGAGATCTATCGCATCTATGGCCGGGATCCGGCCCTCCCCCCCGCCGTCTATCCCGAGGTCAGAAAATACTTCACCCAGGAGGGGTGGCACACGGTGGCCCAGGCCGTCGAGCGCTGCAGGATGGACGGGCAGCCCTACGAGTGCGATGCCGAAGTGATCACGGAGCAGGGGGAGACCGCCTGGGTCATTGCCCGCGGGGCGGCGCTCAGGGACAGGGATGGCACCATACTCGAGCTCTACGGCACCGTGCAGGACATCACGGAGCGCAAGCTCGCGGAGCAGCGCCTGCAACACAATCAGCAGATGGCGCTCGATACCCAGCGTCGTGCTCGCCTCGCAGCCCTGAACCTGATGGACGACGCCATCAGTGCACGGGTGCGCGCCGAAACCGTCAGCAGCGCCCTGCGCGAGAGCGAGCAGCGCCTGCTGATGGCCCAGGAAGGAGCCCATGTCGGCATCTGGGAATGGGACATGGTCAGCAACCGCCTCGTCTTCTCGCCGGAATGTGCCCGCCTCTATGGCCGCAGTGCCGAGGCGCTCGGCGAGCTGGCCGCCTGGCAAGCCTGCCTGCATCCGGATGACAGGCCCCGCATCGAGCAGTTGCTGGCGGAGCGGGCGGTCAGCGGCGCCCCCGTCGAGCTGGAGTTCAGGATCCTGCTGCCAGATGGCGGCATCCGCTGGCTGGTGAGCAAAGGGAGCGTCTATCGGGACGCCCAGCAGCGGCCCGTGCGCCTCCTTGGCATCCATCTGGACATCACCCAGAGCAAGCTGGCCGAGCAACAGTTGCGCCAGTTGTCTCTGGCCCTCGAACAGAGCCCTGACGGCGTCTTCATCACCGACACCCGGGCGCGCATCGAGTACGTCAACCCCGCCTTCCTCGCCGCCAGCGGTTACCAGCAGCATGAGGTGATAGGCCGGACCCCGTCCCTGCTGCGCTCTGGCCTCACCCCGGATGCCAGCTATGTCGCCCTGTGGGATGCCATCAACCATGGCCAGCGCTGGCATGGCGAATTCATCAACCAGCGCAAGGATGGCTCCCACTACCAGGTGCTGGCCACGGTGTCGCCGATCCGCCAGGAGAGCGGCGAAATCACCCACTACGTCACGGTCCAGGCCGACATCACCGAGAAGAAGCAGCTCGGCGAGGAGCTGGACCAGTATCGCTACCACCTGGAGGAGATGGTCAACGAGCGCACCCGGCAGCTGGCCCAGGCCCACCAGCGGGCCGAAAGTGCCAACCACGCCAAGAGCGCCTTCCTTGCCAACATGAGCCACGAGATCCGCACCCCCATGAATGCCATCCTGGGGCTCACCTATCTGCTCAAGCGCGACACCCGGGATCCCACCGACCTCGAACGGCTGACCAAGATAGACACTGCCGCCCAGCACCTGCTCAGCATCCTCAACGACATCCTGGATCTCTCCAAGATCGATGCGGGCAAGATGACGCTGGATCTGACCGATTTCTCCCTCACCGCCATGCTGGACAACGTCCGCACCCTGATGAGCGACCAGGCCAGGGCCAAGGGGCTCACCATAGTGACGGACATCGGCGATACCCCCGCCTGGGTGCACGGTGACATCACCCGCCTGCGCCAGGCCCTGCTCAACTATGCGACCAACGCCATCAAGTTCACCGAGCAGGGAACCGTCACCCTGCGCGTCAGGCTGGCCCGCCCCCTCACCACCGGCTACCTGCTGCGCTTCGAGGTGGAAGACACCGGCATCGGCATCACCCCTGCGCAGCGCGAGAAGCTGTTCCAGGCGTTCGAACAGGCGGATGTCTCCACCACTCGCAGATATGGCGGCACTGGCCTTGGCCTTGCAATCACCAGCCGGATCGCCGCCCTGATGGGGGGCGAGGTCGGAGTCACCAGCGAGCCAGGCCAGGGAAGCTGCTTCTGGTTTACCGCCAGGCTGTTCAAGGCAAAGGAGGACGCCCCTTCCCGGACCCCGTCCGAACAGGGGAACCAACAGGCCTTCAGCTTCCCTCGCCACGCCCGGATCCTGCTGGTGGAAGACAACGCCATCAACCGGGAAGTGGTGCTCGAGCTCCTGTGCCACAGCGGCCTCGTCATCGAGACGGCCGTCAACGGCCAGGAGGCCCTGACCCGCGTCAGCCAGCATCCCTTCGACCTCATCCTGATGGACATACAGATGCCGGTGATGGATGGCTACAGCGCCACCCGTGCCATCAGGGCCCTGCCCGGCATGGACAGGCTGCCCATCCTGGCGCTCACCGCCAGCGCCTTCGAAGAGGACAGAAAGGCGAGCGCATCGGCTGGCATGAACGATTTCATTGCCAAGCCCGTCACCCCCGCCAAGCTGTTTGACGCCCTGCAGCGCTGGTTGCCCCAGAGCAAGGTCCCCGAGCTTGCCCCTGACGACAGCACTCGCCATCCCGTGACAGGCCCCCTTGCCCGCCTGCAGGCACACCAGGGTCTGGATCTCGACCAGGGGCTGGCGACCCTCAACGGCAATCAGGAGAAATACCTGGCCCTGCTTCGCTACTTCATCCATGAGCATGGCCAGGACATGGCCCGGCTGCACTGCCACTTGCAGGCCGGGGAGCACAGCGATGCAACTCGCATGGCCCACAGCCTGCGCGGCGTGGCGAGCACCCTGGGGGCACATGAGCTGTCGCGCCACTGCCTGACCCTGGAGCAGGCCATCGCGGACGGCAACACTGAGCCCACCGGACTCATGTCATCCATCGATGAAGAGATCGCCGCCCTTTGCGCTCTGCTCGGGGACGATCTCGCCGCCCCGACCACCGATCTGGTGCCTCTGGAGGATCAGTGGCGCCAGCAACTGCTGGGCCAGATGGAAGCTCTGCTGGTGCAAAGCGACACCGCCGTGATCCCCCTCTACGAGCAGTATGCCGGCCCCCTTCGCCTCATGCTGGGGTCTCGCAGCGACACCCTGACCAGGCAACTGAAGGCGTTTGATTTTGATGCCGCCCTGCTCACCCTGCGCCAGCATATGGCAACGGACGAGACCCACCCGGACGATCGGGCTCCCCTCCCCGAGGCGCCAGCCTGCCATCCGGGACAGGTGAAGGGCGACAAAGGGTTGAATCACTGAATAAAGTCATGCATATAGTGGGGTGCCCAGAGGCGACGAGATGGCCTGCCGGGCCTGTCGTTTCCCCCGTCAGGGGCCCCCGTTCAAGGCATGCCAACCCTGTTCCCGTCCGCCGCCCGGGCCAACGCCGGCGGCAGAACGACGTTTCTTTAACCGTGCTTTACATGGAGCAATGAGCATGTTGTCAAAGCGTATTATCCCCTGCCTCGACGTCAAAGATGGCGTGGTGGTCAAGGGCGTGCAGTTTCGCAACCACGAGGTGATGGGCGGCATTGTCGACCTCGCCCGCCGCTACGCCGCCGAGGGCGCCGATGAGCTGGTCTTCTATGACATCACCGCCTCGAGCGACGAACGGGTAGTGGACAAGAGCTGGGTAAGCCGGGTAGCGGAAGTCATCGACATCCCCTTCTGCGTCGCCGGTGGCATCAAGAGCGTGGAGGATGCCCGCCAGATCCTGGAATTCGGGGCCGACAAGGTCTCCATCAACTCCCCCGCCCTGGCCGATCCCACCCTGATCACCCGGCTCGCCGAGCGCTTCGGCGTGCAGTGCGTGGTGGTGGGTATCGACTCCTACTTCGATGCCGCCCTCGGTCAATATCAGGTCAAACAGTTTACCGGCGACGAGAGCCGCACCCGCACCACCAGCTGGACCACCCTGGAGTGGGTACAGGAAGTGCAGCGCCGGGGCGCGGGGGAGATAGTGCTCAACGTGATGAACCAGGACGGCATGCGTCAGGGGTACGACCTTGAGCAGCTCAAGCTGGTGCGCGCCGTGTGCAAGGTGCCCCTCATCGCCTCCGGCGGCGCCGGGGCCATGGCGCACTTTCGCGATGCCTTTACCCTGGCCGACGTGGACGGGGCGCTGGCCGCCTCCGTGTTCCACAAGGGCCTCATTCCCATTCCCGAATTGAAACGCTGGCTGAAAAACGAAGGAGTCGCCATCCGTGAATAATCAAGCAGTAGACAATGCATTGCCGCTGGCCGAGCGCCTGGACTGGGCCAAGTGTGAGGGCATGATCCCCGCCATCGTCCAGCATTCCCTCAGCGGCGAAGTGCTGATGCAGGGCTTCATGACCCGCGAGGCGCTGGAAAAGACCCAGACCACCGGCCAGGTCACCTTCTTCAGCCGCAGCAAGCAGCGCCTGTGGACCAAGGGCGAGAGCTCGGGCCATGTGCTCAAGCTCGTCGCCATCACCACCGACTGTGATCAGGACTCCCTGCTCATTGCCGCCGACCCGGTCGGCCCCACCTGCCATCTGGGCAACCCCTCCTGCTTCGACGGCCACCCCATGCCGCCGCTCGGCTTCCTGGCCGAGCTCGAACAGATCCTGGCATCACGCAAAGGGGCAGATCCCGCCACCAGCTACACCGCCAGCCTCTATGGCAAAGGCACCAAGCGCATCGCCCAGAAGGTGGGTGAAGAGGGGGTGGAAGTGGCCCTGGCCGCCATGGCGAAAGACAGGGAAGAGCTCATCAACGAATCCGCTGACCTGCTCTACCACCTGACCGTCTTGCTGCAAAACGAAGGCTTGGGTTTGAAGGATGTGGTGCAGCGCCTGCATGAGCGCCACACCAAGTAATTATTGAATTCTGTTCAACAAAACGGGCCCTGTGGGCCCGTTTCATTTCATGATTGCCCCCTCGCCGGGGATGGCTGGCCCCGCGCCGCCCTCAGCCGATACGGGTCCAGAAGCTCATGTTGACCGAGTCATGGTCAAGCAGGGTCAGGTACTCCCCTGCCACGTCGTTGTGCAGCCACTGCTGGCAGTAGGCTTCCACCAGCGACTGGCTGGGGGCCATCACCACGTCCGCATAGAGGCCGTCGGCGCCGCGCAGCAGGCAGTGCATGATGAGCCCGGATTGCTGGACAAGAAACTCGGACTCGACCCGCCGTGACAGGGCGAGCAAATCCGCCTCCGTCACCCCTTCCCTGAGCCTGAAGGTAGCAAATTCGACGCCCCCTGCCTCTTGCATGTCACCCTTGATGATCATCTCGTTTTCTCCGTTGTGGATGGTCTGGAGAACCCAGCATAACGAAGGGCTACTGACAGCCTTGTGTCAGTCCTGAATGACTTTTTCGGCGCCACTGCGCCCAGGGGGGAACGCGTCCGACTGGCGCAGGGCAAGGTAATCGGCCAGGGTCGCGCCAGATGGTGCCCCTTCTCCCGGTCGGCACGGCGCCAGGGTGTCGATGCGATCCACCCTGAAATCCCGGTAGGCCCGGCGCAGCGCACACCAGGCGCCGAGCGTCCAGCATCCGCCCCAGTAGAAGAGCCCGAGGGGAAAGAGCTGGCGTTCCGTCCTGCTGGCGCTGGCATCCCGGTAGCCAATGTGCAGCCAGTGACCGGCCGTGATGGCGTCGTGCAACCTGTCCCAGCGAGCGTATGCAGGCTGCGCCGTGGGATAGTCCGGTACCCGCACCACGGGGACGCGAGGTGCCCGAGCCTCCTTGGCGGGCAGGGCCGCCTCAATCTTGGCGAGCAGGGCGCGGGCCGGATCGGCCATCCCCTTGCCCGTCAGCACCGCCACCAGGTTCACCCCGGTGATGAGGGCCTCCAGCTCGGCCGCACTCAGTTGCAACGGGGCCATTTCGAACCCCTCGCTCAGCCGATAGCCCAGCCCGGCTTCCCCGTAAACCGGAATGCCCGCCAAAGAGAGATCGTCGATATAGCGGTAGATGGTGCGCTCCGACACACACAGGCGCGTCGCCAGCTCCCGGGCGGTCAGGGGTTGATGCGCCCGCAGCAGGTTGGTCAGTTGAAACAGTCGGTCCGATTTTCTCACAGGCATCCTCAGGCTCGCGGGACATGGCAGGCATGGTAAGCCGGGACGGGCTCAAAAGGCACGTCTTGTTGGCTGGCGACCGCTCCTGCTTCTTTGCATCGCGCAACACAAAACGGGCCCGCAGGCCCGTTGATGGCTCGGCGCCTTTGTCGTCACGCCAACTGCTTGCGCAGCATGAATTTCTGCACCTTGCCGGTGGAGGTCTTGGGCAGCGGGGTGAAGATGATGCGCTTGGGGGCCTTGAAGTGGGCCATCTGCTCGCGGCAGAACGCAATGAGCTCGGCCTGGGTGAGCTCGCGCCCCTCCTTGAGCTTGACGAAGGCGCAGGGCACCTCCCCCCAGGTCTCGTCCGGCATGGCGATCACCGCGGCTTCTTCCACATCGGGGTGGCGATAGAGCACGTCTTCCACCTCCAAGCTGGAGATGTTCTCCCCGCCGGAGATGATGATGTCCTTGGATCTGTCCTTGATCTCCACATAGCCGTCCGGGTGCCAGACCGCGAGATCCCCGCTTCGAAACCATCCCTGTGCCATCGCCTCCTCGCTCGCCGACGGGTTCTTGAGGTAGCCCTTCATGACGATGTTGCCCCGCAGCACTATCTCTCCCAGGGTCTTGCCATCCATGGGGACCGGCTCGCCGCTGACGGGGTTGATGACCCGCATCTCTCCTTGCAGGGGGGAGGCCACCCCCTGGCGCGCCTTGAGACGGGAGAGGGTGGTGGCATCCTGCCCCTGCCAGTGTCTTTGCGGCTCGCACACCACGCAGGGGCCATAGGTTTCGGTGAGGCCATAGACATGGGTCACGGCGATCCCCATCGCCTCCATGCCGGCGATCACGGTGGCGGGTGGCGCTGCCCCCGCCGTCATCGCCTTGACGGGGTGGTCGAGTCCCTGCTTGAGGGCCGGATCGGCATTGTTGAGCATATTGAGCACGATGGGGGCGGCGCAGAAATGGCTCACCTTGTGTTCGCGCAGCGCCCCGTAGATGGCCGCCGCCTGCACGTGGCGCAGACAGACGCTCACCCCGGCGGTGGCCGCCAGGGTCCAGGGGAAGCACCAGCCGTTGCAGTGAAACATCGGCAGGGTCCAGAGGTAGACGGGGTGCTTGGTCAGCTCCCAGGAGAGGGCATTGTTGACCGCATTGAGGTGGGCGCCGCGATGGTGATAGACCACCCCCTTGGGGTTCCCCGTGGTGCCGGAGGTGTAGTTGAGGGAAATGGCCTGCCACTCGTCCGCCGGCAGCCAGCCGGGTTCGTCCCCGTCCCCCAGGGCGATGAACCCCTCGTAGTCGAGCTCGCCGACCAGCTCCCCTTCCCGGTAGAGGGGATCGTCGATGGCGATCACCAGGGGCTGACTATCAATGAGAGAGAGCGCCTTTCGCACCACGGCGCCAAACTCCCGGTCCACCAGCACCACCTTGATCTGGGCGTGCTGGAAGATGAAGGCCATGGCGTCCGCATCGAGCCGGGTGTTGATGGTGTTGAGCACGGCGCCGCTCATGGGTACCCCGAAGTGCGCCTCGAACATGGCCGGTACATTGGGGGCGACGATGGAGACGGTGTCCCCCTCGCCAATGCCGCGACGGCGCAGGGCCGAGGCGAGCTGGCGGCAACGGCGTTCGGTCTGGGCCCAGCTCTGGCGCAGGGGGCCGTGGATCAGCGCCGGATAGTCGGGATAGACCCGGGCGGCCCGCCCCAGAAAGCTCAAGGGGGTCAGCGCCTCGAAATTGGCGGGCGTCTTGCCAAGGCCGGCGTCGTACATGTTCTGCTCTGTCATCGGATCCTTCCTCACAGGGACACAAAACGGGGTGGCTCTCGCGGTTCACCACGACCGGCATTGCGCCCTGATGCGGGGCCAGGACGCCGGCTGGAACCGGATGAAAGGGTATCAAGGGGGCCAGATCCCAGGTATTAGCGAAACGTCTTAGGGGCCCTCGGCCCTGCTCTCCCTGTCGCCAATCGCCGACGCTATTTTTGCGCGGTCACTTTTTGCGCAGTCAGCCCCTGTCGCGATCCCGTGGCCCTTGCCTTGAGCCTGCGGCGCAAAATGCGAAGAATGATCCCAAGCCCTCAACGGGTATGCGTACGAGGAGAAGAGTGATGAACAAATCCATGTTGGCAGGTGTCGGGATCGGTGTGGCCTCTGCGCTGGCATTGTCGGCGGTCGCCAGCGGATCCCTGTTTTCATCAGAGCCCCAGTTTGCCGAGGTGCTGGCCAGCAAGCCGGTGACCGAGACCATCAAGACGCCACGTCAGGAGTGCCGCAACGTCACCCTGACCCACCGCAAGCCGGTGCAGGACGAGCACAAGATCCTGGGTACCGTGGTTGGCGCGGCCTTGGGCGGCGTGGTCGGCCACCAGTTTGGCGGTGGCAGCGGCAAGAAGGTGGCCACCGCCGCCGGTGCCGTGGCAGGGGGTTATGCCGGGAATCAGGTGCAGGGCAACATGCAGGCGGGCGATACCTACACCACCACGGAGCAGCGCTGCAAGACGGTGCAGGAGAGCAGCACCCGCACCATCGGCTATGACGTCACCTACCGCCTCGCCGGCCAGGAAGGGGTGGTACGCATGGAGAAGCAACCCGGCCCCACCATTCCGGTCAAGGATGGCAAGCTGGTACTGAGCAACGCGCAGGGTTGATACTCCGTTAGGAGCGCCCTGCCATGAGGAAGGCCCACCACGACGGTGGGCCTTCCTCATCTTCGCAACCCAACCTGTCTGCAACAAGTCTTCCCAACAAACGTCTTCCCAACTAAGAAAGGGGCCCGCAGGCCCCTTCTTGTTGCTCAATCATCCTCAGTGGCGACCGAAGGGCCACCAGGACTTGTCGTTGTCCAGAATGTCGACCCGGGTCTGCTGCAGGGCGCCGGGCTGGCCCCCTTCCACCCGATCGAGACTCACCCTGAACTGCTCGGTGGGCTCCACAAACCAGTCATCGATGATCAGCACCTTGACCGACTTGCTGCCCCCCTCGCCCGCAGCCCAGCTCACCGACTGACCGAACCAGGGCAGGAAATCCAGCCCCCAGCGCGCCGTGACCCCGTCAAGGGCCACCCGGGCCCGGGCCGGCTTGCTCAGATCGCCGCTGCGCACCAGGGGGATCTCGGCAAACCACTGCCCCTCGTTCACCGTGATACTGGCCTGAGCCAGCGAGATGGTGGACGGTGCCAGCTTGTCCTTGATGGTCACCAGGGTCTGGTGCTGATCCCCCAGGGCCGCGCCACTCGGGTCAAACAGCTCCAGGGTAAAGGTCTCGTCCCCCTCGTGCAGGGTGTCGCTCTTCACCGGGATGCTGATGGTCTGGGGCTCGCTCTGCCCGGCAGCCCAGTGCAGGGTACCGGTGAGGGGGGCCACGTCGCTTGCGTCCGCGCTGCCATGGACGATGCGATAACTCACGCTGGCCTCACCATGGCTGCCGTCGCGGCGCGCCACGCTCAAGACCAGGGTGTTGCCCTCCTCCACGTTCGCAGCGGCGCTCTCGAGGCTCAATACCCCGGCGGGCGGCAGCGGATACTGGATGGCCACCAGCACGGGATCGTGATCCGAGGCGCTGAAGGGCCCTTCGGATTTCGCCAGCTGGCCGCTGTACTTGCTGCCGTACTCGAAGAAGTTGCTCTCGGCGGAGTTGATGTGCCAATCCTCAATGCCGATCACCTTGGCCGCGAGGCTCGGGTTTGCCAGGGCGTGATCCAGGTTGCCGAGCTCCCCTTCATAGCTGTAGGAGTAGGTGTCGGTGCCGTGGAAGCGGGTGTTGAGGTTCACAAACCCATACCCCTTGCCAAGGGCGCTGCCGCTCTCCTCGAAGGGCTGGCCCGCCAGGGTGGTGAAGGAGGCGCTCATGATCTGGCGCGATTGGGCGGCCGGATCATAGTCGGTCAGCACCCGAATGGGATCCTCCATGCCGTAGGCGTTCATGTCGCCGATAAGCAGCAGATCCCCGGCCAGATCCTTGAGGCGCTCCCCCAGCACCTTGGCGGCGGAGACCCGCAGCGCGTTGCAGTGGCCCTGGCCATCCAGCGGATCGGCGCTGGCGTAGTCGGGGTAATCCTCGAAGCAGGCGGAGCCCTTGGACTTGAGGTGGTTGACCACCAGGGTCAGCGGCGCATCCCCCTTGGGCGAGCTGAAGCGCTGCACCAGTGACTCGCGCATCCCCTGATTGATGGTCACCGGCTTGCCGCTGGCGTCCACCGCCTCAGCCTGCTGCACCGGCAGCGCGATAAGGCTGGCGGCCCCTTGCGGGCTCACCTTGGCGGGCCGGTAGATGAGCCCCACCGTGATGGCGTCGGTGCCAATGGGCTTGCCATCCGGCGAGGCAATCCAGCGGTAGTGATCCGCCTCGTCCGGCAGGGCTGCGTTCAAGGCCGCCACCAGATTGGCGATGGCAGAGTTGTCGCCATAGCCGTTGTTCTCGATCTCCATCAGCCCCACCACGTCGGCATTGAGGCGGGTGATGGCGCTGACTATCTTGGTGCGCTGCAACTCGAACTCCGCCACCGTCAGGGCGCCCCGGTTGCTGCCAGTGGGGTTGGCATCGCCCCCCACCACCGTGGTGAAGAAGTTGAGCACGTTGAAGCTCGCGACCCGCAGATCCCCCGCCTCGGCGAGCTCAGGGGTCTCCACCCGACCCCAGCCATTGTGATCTATCTGGCTCGCATCGATGCGATTGCTGGCCACCAGCCTGAACAGGTTGTAGGAGTAACCGAGCGCCCCCTCCAGCCCGTTGAGCTTGTCGCCGATGCGCAGGTAACCGTCCTCGGCGTTGAAGCCGGGGAACCAGGGCAGCACACCGTCCGGCGCCTTGGCGTCGGTCTCCACCACCAGCTGGTTCTGCTGGTTGCGAAGGGCCCAGTCGCTCGCCTCCTGGCTCATGGCGGCAAATTTCTGGGTCGACTTGATGAGCGGCGCACCATAAGAGAGCACCAGGTTGTTGCGCTTGCCGTCGTAATCGAAGCTGAAGTTGCGGGTCACCACCAGGCTGGATTCAGGCACCAGCCGCACCTGCATCCCCTCGTGACGCTCCAGCAGCTCGGTCAGGCTCTCCCCCGCCACCGGCACCAGATCCACTGCCGCCGGCACTGCCCCAGCGGGCCGAGTCACCACCAGATCGTCTGCGTTGATCTGGGTCTGGTTGAAATACTCCTTCACCTTGCCCGAGACGCACACCTCGGCCCCCGGCACGATGGCGGCATTGGCCTTGGTGGTGTAGACGAAGAGGCCGTCGGAGGTGGCCGGATCGCCATCCCCTAGCTCATCTTGAATGAAGAAGCCCTTGTAGAGGCCGCTCACTACCTGGGTTACCACACCGCGAGTGGCATAGGCCTGTTCCGATTCAAACTTGCCGGCCGGCACCAGCGGGCTGCTGGTACCGGGGCCCTGAATGGCGGGCACCGGCACCAGGTTGTCCACCGGGCAGACGAAGGCGGGCGGCTGGGTGCCATCGCAGGGACCATCGCCGCTGCAACCCAGGCCGCTGGCGTCATCTTTCGGGGCCGCCACGTATTCCTGCGCCGGATCAAAAGGCGACGTCGCATCAGTGCGGCCGATGCTGACGGTGGCCTTGCGGCGCAGGGTCATGTCCAGGGTCGAGACATTGCCCGACACCCAGGCCGTGCCCGGATCCACCCCTACCTGGCCGACGCTGTCGATTATCTCGCTGCCGCGATAGAGCACCAGGGCGTCGTCACCGTTGAACACCAGGTTGCCGCTGGTCTGGGTCGTCTTGGCCAGGATCTCGGCATTTGCGGAGGGGTTGGCCAGCACCAGACTGGCCCCAGGGGCGAGGGTGCCTTGCAGCGCCAGGCTGTTGGTGGGGGCATCGGTGATGGGTTTGCCGTTGGCGTAGAGGGCCAGCCGGTATTGGGAGAGATCGACAGCGTCGCTGCCGAGGTTGCTCAGCTCCACCGCCTTGTTGTTGCCGGACCCTTCCAGGTATTCGGTGATAAGCAGTTGCGCCTGTGCCTGTCCAGCGAGCGCCAGCCCGACGGCCAGCGCCACCAGAGAGTGTCTTCCTGACATGGTCAGTTTCCTTTTTTATTTGCAGATCATGTTATTGGCGCCCCGCACAAGGCGGGCCGCAGCACCTTGGATGCAGCCATCAACGGGAGGCATGTCAGCCCCCGGCCGAAACTGCGCGCCCACTCTGCCCCGTCGGCGCCGGGGCTGCTGCGAGCTGGCTAACAATGACAACAAAATGTTGCGCCAAGGTGACGGGCAATACCCGAATGGGCAGTGTCTGCCATCGCTGCGCAGGAAGTTGTCGCTCCCCAGCCCCTGCTGGCTGCCTCTGTCAGGGAGCGACATCGGCGCCGGGGCAGACGGGGGGAACACTACGGCGGCCCCTGCCCGGTACCATTTCGTGAGCAACCCCACTCACAGACTCCGGATCATGGACAAATCCATGGGTGCCATACCGGGCGCCACCCCCTGCGTGGCCCGAAAAGGCAGAAAACCGGGGGATGAGACTCTCTCCTGGTGCTCTTGTGGAACCGGTTCCATTAATGACAGAAATAACAAGAGAGGGGATGACACAAACGTTTGTTGCTTTTGCGCTCACGAATAGCAATAGTTCTCACTTTCTTTTTTGACCGTCTCTATTCTCGAGGTGCTACAAGATGTTTCGTCACCCCCTGGCAAAGTTGCTGCTGCTCGGCCAGCTCGTCCTGGTGAGCTGGATGGCGCAGGCCGCCCCCCCCGTTGAAGTGGAAGATGTGATGGGCCGCAAGGTCTCCCTCAGCCTTCCGGCAAACCGTATTGTGCTCGGTTTCTATCCCGAAGATTACCTGGCGGTGGCCGGTGAAGGCGGGGCCGAACGCCTGGTGGGCATGTCCCTGGGCTGGTTCATGAAGTCCCGTCCCGCCATCTGGTCGCTCTATGTGGCCAGCCAGCCACAACTGGCCAAGGTCCCCGACCTTGGCAACGTGCAGGATCAGAGCTTCTCCATCGAGAAGACCCTGGCGGTCAAGCCCGACCTGGTGATCCTGGCGAAGTGGCAATATGAGGCCCTGGCCGCCGACCTGCCACGCCTTGAGCAGGCAGGGATCCCGGTGGTGGTCATCGACTACAACGCCCAGACCCTGGCACAGCACATGGCGAGCACCCTGCTGCTTGGCAAGCTGACCGGCCAGGAGGCCCGCGCCCGGAAGATGGCCGACGAGTACAAGGCCAAGATTGACACCATCACCTCCCGCATTGCCGCCGCGAAGCGCACGCCGCCCCGGGTCTACATCGAGCTGGGTGACAAGGGCCCGGCCGAGTACAGCTACACCTATGGCAAGGACATGTGGGGCGCCATGGCCCTGCTGGCCGGTGGCGACAACGTGGCCGCCCCCTTCGTCGATCGCTGGGGCCCCATCCACCCGGAACAACTGCTGGCGAGCAAGCCCGAGGTGATCCTGATGGCGGGCTACGAGAGCGTGAGCAGTGCTGTCGCCATGCAGGTGGGCCAGGATGTGTCGGCAGAGACCGTGCGCCAGCGTCTGCAAGGCTTTGCCGCCCGTCCGGGCTGGAGCGAGCTGCCTGCGGTGAAGGAGGGTCGCCTCTACGCGGTCTATCACGGCGCCACCCGCAGCATCATGGATGCCGCCCTCATCGAGTTCATGGCCAAGGCCCTCTATCCGGATCTCTTCCAGGATCTCGATCCCCTGGCCACCTATCAGGCGTTCTATCAGCACTACCTGCCCATCCGTCCCCAGGGCACCTTCATGCTGGGCATCAAGCAGGATGACGCAAGCTAACCCCGGCAATTCGGGTGTGGCCCACCTCGGCCACGCCCTCTTCAGCAACCCTCTTGGATTGTGTGGGCGCCTCTTGCGGCGCCCGTTTCAGGATTGACATCATGAATGATTTGGCTGCCCTGCAGCAGACCCTCGCCCGGCAGCGGCAACGGGAGCGCCGTCGCTGGCACTGGCTCCTGCTGCTCGCCCTGGTCCTGTGCATTACCCTGGTGCTCGACATCGCCACCGGCCCCTCCCTGCTGGCCCTGCACGACGTGATCGATGCCCTGGTTTCCCCCGCCCAGGCCGATCCCATGACCCGCACCATCGTCCACGACATGCGCCTGCCCATCGCCCTCATGGCTCTGGTGGTCGGAGCCTCCCTCGGCCTTGGCGGCGTGCAGATGCAGACCCTGCTGGACAACCCCCTCGCCAGCCCCTATACCCTCGGGCTCGCGGCGGCGGCGGGCCTTGGCGCGGCGCTGGCCCTCTACACCGGCGGCCTCGGACTTCCTCCCCTGGTGGCCATCCCGGCCGGTGCCTTCATTGTGTGCATGTTTGCCGCCTGCCTGCTGTTTGGCCTGGCCATGATGCGCCATGTCAGCAGCCAGACCCTGATCCTGGCGGGCATCGCCCTGCTGTTCCTGTTCCAGTCCCTGCTCTCCCTGCTGCAGTTTCTCTCCTCCCCCGAACTCAACCAGCAGATCCTGTTCTGGCTGTTTGGCAGCCTGATGCGCACCACCTGGGACTCCCTGATCATCACCGCCGTCGTCACCCTGATCTGCACCCTGCTCATCTACCGGGATGCCTGGGCCCTCACCAGCCTGCGCCTCGGGGAAGCCCGCGCCCGCAGCCTCGGGGTCAACGTCGACAGACTGCGCATGAAGACCCTGGTGCTGGTCGCCCTGCTCACCGCCACCGCCACCAGCTTCGTCGGCGTGATCGGCTTCGTCGGCCTGGTGGCCCCCCATATCGCCCGCATGCTGGTGGGGGAAGATCAGCGCTTTTTGATCCCCCTCTCCGCCCTGTGCGGCGCCTGCATGCTCTCGGCGGCCTCGGTGCTCTCCAAGTCCATCATTCCGGGGGCCCTGTTCCCCATCGGTATCGTCACTGCGCTCATTGGCGTGCCCTTCTTCATCTGGTTGATCCTCGGCAGGGGGCGTAAACGTGCTTGAAATATCCCGACTCTCCCTCTCCCTCGGCCAGCAGACCTTGCTGCGGGATCTCAGCCTCACCCTGCATCCGGGTCAGGTCCATGTGATCATCGGCCCGAACGGGACCGGCAAGACCTCCTTGATGCGCACCCTCTTTGGTGAACTGACCCCGGACAGTGGCGACATTCGCCTCGGGGACCAGAGTGCCCGCCAGATGACGCAGGCCAGGTGGCGCCAGCAGTTTGGCTACATGCCCCAGAACATCCAGCTGGAGCTGGATCTCAGCGTCATCGAGGTGGTGGTGCTGGGGCGCCTCGACAGCCTCTCCATGCGCCTCGCGGACGAGGACATCCTGGCTGCCGGCCGGGCCCTGCAGGCGCTCGGCATCGCCCATCTGGCGGATCGCCCCCTCTACTCCTTGAGCGGCGGCCAGCGGCAGATGGTGCTCTTCGCCCAGGTGCTGCTGCGCGACCCCCGCATCATGATGCTGGACGAGCCGGTCAGCGCCCTGGACCTGCACCACCAGATGCAACTGATGGAGCACCTGTGCCAGCAGACCCGGGAGCAGCAGTGGATCACCCTGGTGGTGCTGCACGATCTCAACCTGGCCGCCCAGTTTGCCGATCAGCTGATCGTGCTGGCAGGGGGAGATCTGCAGGCCTTCGGCCCCCCCGCCCGGGTGCTCGACGCGGCCCTCATCGAGCGCCTCTACCAGGTGCCGGTGGAGATAAGCCACGATCAGCACGGCATCCCCTTCCTCAGAACCCTGCGAAAGACATCATGACACAGTACTGCGCCACCCCGGCGACCACCGCCCCACGCGCTGGCGGGAGGCGATCATGAACGGCGCCTCCTACTGGCGGGACTGGCAGGGCATGAGCCCGGCCGCCCGCCTGCTCATCACCAATGGGCTCGCCTTCAACCTCGGCTTTTACATGATGATGCCCTTCCTCGCCCAGCACATGGGCAGCGGGCTCGGCCTGGCCGGCTGGGCCTGTGGCCTCGTCATGGGGATGCGGGTCTTCAGCCAGCAGGGGCTCTTCCTGTTGGGCGGTACCCTTGGAGATCGCATCGGCTACCATCCCGCCATCGTCTGGGGCTGCCTGGTACGATCTTTAGGCTTCGTGCTGCTGGGCTGGGCCGAGTCCCTGCCCATCCTGCTGCTGGCCGCCGCCCTCACCGGCTTTGCGGGGGCCCTGTTTACCCCCTGCGCCCAGGCCTACCTTGCCAGCGAATGCCACAACCCGAGCCAGCGTCAGCGCGCCTTCGCCCTGCACAATCTGGCCAGCGAGGCGGGCATGCTGCTCGGCCCCCTGGTCGGCCTCACCTTGACCCAGCAGAGCTATACCCTGACGGGGATCCTGGCGGCGAGCCTCTTCGCCCTGCTCGGAGTGCTGCAATACCGGGTGCTGCCCAAACGCCCGGTGAGCAACCAGAGCCCCCGTGGCGCCATCTTGCGCCAATGGGGGGAGATAGTGCGCCAGCGCCCCTTCATGGGGTTCACCCTGCTGGCAGGCAGCTACCAGATCCTGTTCCATCAGCTCTATCTCGCCCTCCCCGCCCATATCCAGAGCCTGCCGGACGCCACCCACCTGCTCGGCGGCGTCTTCACCCTCTCGGCGGTGATCGGCGTTCTGCTCCAGCTCCCGGCCTCCCGCCTGGTGGAGCGCCGCCTGGGAGTACCGCTCGCCATGGGGCTGGGGATAGGCATGATGGGCTTGAGCTATCTCGCCCTGCCCCTGCTGGCACCCTGGCCGACGGCAGGCGTGTTGACGCAGGTGGCCCTGCTTTCCCTGGGCTCCATCCTCTGCTTCCCGCTCTTCGCCGCCCAGCTGCCCCGCTACGCCCCCCCTGAGCAGCTCGGCAGCTACTACGGCTTCTATGCCAGCGCCGGTGGCTGCATGGCGCTCTTTGGCAACCTGCTCATCGGCTTTATGCTGGGGGATGCGGGCAGCCGCCCCGCCACCGCCATCTGGTGGCTGCTGGCCCTCGCCGGGCTGCTGGCGGGAGTTGGCCTTTATTCCCAGCTGCGCAAGGATGGCCAGGTTCAGCCTGCTCCCCATCACTAAACAGGGCGGCCAAGGCCGCCCTGTTTTATTCCCTTTCTCCCCCTTCCACTCTCTGCCTTATCCGGCTAAACCGGCTTCAAAACCTTGTCAGATACGCGAGCAAGCTCGGCTGTACTCGATGAGCAAAACAACATCGGACATGCACGATAGCAATAAAAAGGACGCCATCGGGCGTCCTTGAAGAGGAAGACAGAGCAGGGTCAACTCCCCAGATGCAGCGCCAACCAGACCGCCAGCGGGATCACCACCACCGAGAGCGCATTGCCGCCGAGCACAATACTGGCCACCTTGTCGGGCTGACACTGGTACTGCTCGCACAGGATGTAATTCAATACCGCCGGGGGCAGCGCCACCGACAGCATCAGGAGTGGTATCCAGTCAGGTTCGAGGGGCAGCAGCCAGACGGCGAGCCCCAGGGAGATGGCTCCCGCCAGCAGATAGAGCAGGTTGCACTTGATGGCCAGCCCCAGGTGATCCAGCTCCCCTTCCATCAGCCGGATGCCTAAGGCAAACAGCATCAGGGGCACCGCTATCTGGCCGAGCAGGGCGGCGCTGGTCACCAGGTATTCCGGCAGCGGGATATGCAGGTTGGCCACCAGCAGCCCGGCGAAGGCGGCCCAGAGCACGGGGCTTCTCAGCCAGAGCCAGCGGGAGCTGCTGGCCGAGAGGATGAACATGCCCACCGAGAAGTGGAGCAGGTTGGAGAGCACAAAGAGGATGACGATGGCGCCGAGCTGCTGCTCGCCAAAGGCGAGCACCATCAGCGGAATGCCGAGGTTGCCGGTGTTGCGAAACATGGCGGGCAGGATCAGCGCGGCCCGCTCTATCTCCTTGAGTTTGAGCAGGGAGAGCAGCAAACCGGGCAGCAGGATCACCAGGGCACCGGCCCCCACAAGGGGCAAGTGCGCCGCCAGATCCACGGGGTATTTCACCAGGGCCGAGAAGACCAGCGCCGGGGTAAAGAGCTCGATATTGGCCCGGTTGACATAACCCAGGGCCCCGCCCGGTCGCAGCCGCCCATAGAGGGCGCCAAGGCCCACCACCGCAAACACGGGAATGACGATATTGAGCAGGGCGCTGAACATGAGTATCCCGTTTACAGTTCGCGGGCCGGGCGTCCCATCAGCACCACGGGGTCCAGCGTCACCTCCTGGCTGCCGTTGCTGACCCAGAGCTGGCCGTCGGAGATGGTGCAGGTGAGCTGCATGGTGCGCTCCACCATGGCCGCCAGGGGCAGGGTCTGGCTGTCGGAGAGTTCGATGACGCTCAGGTTGTCGTGCAGACCGAGCTTGCCCTGGTTCTGCTTCCACCAGACGCTGGTGCCACGACCGCCATAGAGGTAGAGCACCACCTGGCGAGAGCGATTGCATGCCTTCTTGAGACGGCGCTCGTCCGGCTGACCCAGCTCAATCCAGAGTTCAATCTCGTCGGAGTAGTTCTTGCACCAGAGCTCGGGCTCGTCGTCGGCAGAGAGCCCCTTGGTGAACTCCAGCCGCTCGGCGGCATGCCAGGCGAAGGCCGCGAGGCGGATCATCATGCGCTCGTCGGTCTCGGAGGGGTGACGGGCCAGGGTGAGGGAGAAGTCCTGATAGAGATTGCGATCCATGTCAGACAAGCTGATCTGGGCCTTGAAGATGGTTGCCTTGAGCGCCATAGAAGTCGTGAATACCTGATAAAAGAGAAGGGGGCGGACATGCCGGGCGTCAGTGTAATCAAAATGGCCGCCGGGTTCGACCGTCTTGCGCTCCCTTTACCCCATCAGGGGCGGGCAAGTGCTTCAGAAGCACAAAAAACAAATGCCAGTCGTGAGACTGGCATTTGGCGGCATGAACGAGAGTGACTCACTTCTCGGCGGACTTGACCCCGAAGGCATTGAGCAGCAGGCAGCAGGTCACTGCCACTGCCACGAACCCGCTCAGGAAGATAAAGGGCATGGCCCCATACCCCAATACAGTCCAGATGGTGTGTTCAAGCAGACTCATAGTGTGTCCTTCATCCAGTGAAATGGGTGTCCCTTTCGTGACGGGGTCGCCCCCGTTCCTGATGAGACTATTTGACCTCAACCCGCGCCTGAGTCCTATGCCACCAAAGTAATAAATGGGGCACCTGTTTGCGCCAGATCAAGGTTTTACCCCTCTCCGCCCCTTTTTCTTCGCGCCCCCGCCCCAAACCGGGAAGGTACGCCCAACAAAAAGCGAGGCGACCTTGGGGTCGCCTCGCTCGATGCATGCCGTCGAGAGCCATCAGTAGAAGGTCTGCTGCTCCGCCGCCATCGCTTTCAGCCGCGCACAGGGGGCGAAGCGGTCGCCAAAACGCTTCTGATGGTGCTCAAGGCGCCCCACCAGATAGTCGATGCCGAGGCTGTCCATGTAGCGGAACGGACCGCCCAGGAAGGGAGGGAAGCCGATGCCGAAGATGGCGCCGATGTCGCCGTCCCGGGCCGAGGCCACCACGCCGCCATCCAGGGCCATGGCTGCTTCGTTGAGCATCAGCAGCACGCAGCGCTCGGCGATCTCCTGCCTGGCAAGCTTGGCCTGGGGCTTGACGCCCAGCACGTCGTAGACGCTCGCGTCCACCGTCTTCTTGCCCTCCTTGCCGGTGAGCTTGTTGCGCGGGGCCGCCTTGCCATAGAGATAGAAGCCCTTGCCGTTCTTGCGCCCCTTGCGATCGTCCTCCAGCAGCTTGTCAAAGGCCTTGGGCGCCTGGAACTGCTCGCCACCCAGCTCTTTTTCGAGGATGGGGGAGATCTTGGCCCCCACGTCGATCCCCACCTCGTCCAGCAGGGTGATGGGGCCGACTGGAAAACCGAAGTCGAGCAGAGCGCCGTCCAGTACCTCCACCGGCTCCCCTTCCAGCACCAGGCGCGCCGCCTCGTTCATGTAGGGCGCCAGGATGCGGTTGACGTAGAAGCCCGCCTCGTCCTTCACCACGATGGGGGTCTTGCCCTGGGCCCGGGCGAAGGCCAGGGTGGTGGCCACCGTCTCGGCGCTGGTACCCGCGTGGGGAATGATCTCGGCGAGCGGCATCTTGTCCACCGGGCTGAAGTAGTGCAGCCCCACCACCCGCTCCGGATGCGTCGCCGCCGAGGCGATCTGGTGGATGGGCAGGGAGGAGGTGTTGGAGGCAAACACGGTGTGCTCGCCGCACTCGCGCTCCACGTCCTGCACCATCTGGTGCTTGAGGTTGATGTCCTCGAACACCGCTTCCACCACCATGTCCACCCGGTGGAACCCGGAATAGTCCAGGGTGCCGGTGAGCAGGCTCATCTGTTTCTCCAGCTCACTGCGCAGCAGTTGGCGACGCTTGAGCTTCCTCGCGAGGAGGTCGTAGCTGTAACGCATGGCATTGCCGATGCCGGCGCTCGCCACATCCTTGATCCGCACCGGCACCCCCGCCTTGGTGGCGGTGACGAAGGCGATGCCGCCCCCCATCAGGCCGCCCCCCAGCACGGCGGCATGACCCACCTTACGCGGCTCGGCCCCCTGATAGCTCACCTCTTTCTTCATCTCCGTGGTGGCGAAGAAGAGGGAGCGCAGGGCGGCGGATTCCGGCGTCATCACCAGCTCGCCGAAGTGGCGGGCCTCGGCCTGCAGGCCGGCCTGCATCCCCTCCTCCACGCCGATGCGCACCACCTCGATGATACGCTCCGGCGCCGGGTAGTTGCCCCGGGTCTTGGCCTTGACCCCCTTGCGGGCCTGATCGAACAGCACCTTGCGACCAAATTTGTTGGTCTCCAGCACCTTGCCCTGCAGATCCCGTTTCAGGTGGTGGCGCGGCTTGCCCTTCTTGGCAAGCTTGATGGCGGCCTCCAGCAAAATGGACGGGGGCACCATGTCATCCACCAGCCCGAGCTTCCTGGCCTGTTTGGCCCGCACCTGCTTGCCGGTCAGCATCAGATCCAGTGCCTTGGCCACCCCGATGAGGCGCGGCAGGCGCTGGGTTCCGCCGGAGCCCGGCAGCAGGCCGAGCTGCACTTCCGGCAGGCCCAGCACGGTTTTACCGTGATCGGTCACCACCCGGCCATGACAGGCGAGCGCCAGCTCCAGCCCGCCGCCCAGGCAGGGGCCGTGAATGGCGGCGATCACCGGGATCCCCAGGGCTTCGATCTCGGCGAACACGTCCTGTCCGGCCCGGGACAGCGCTTCGGCATCCTGGGCGCTGGTGCAGGCCGCCAGCATGGCGATGTCGGCCCCGGCAACGAAGGAGTCCTTTTTGCCGGAGATGATCACCAGGCCAATCAGATCCCCGTTCCCCTTTACCTCGGCCAGCAGAGTGCGGATCTCGTCCGCAAAGGAGGCCTTCAGGGTGTTCATGCTCTCACCGGGCACATCCATGGTGAGGATGCCGATGCCGTCTTTGCGAATATCCAGAGAAAAAGTCTTGGCACTCATCATTCCACCTCCAGCACCATGGCCACACCCAGCCCACCCGCCGCACAGGCGGTGTTGAGCCCCAATCCCCCACCCCGGCGCCGCAGTTCATGCAGGGTCTGGGTGATCATGCGCGCCCCGGTGGCGGCAAAGGGGTGACCAAAGGCCAAAGAGCCGCCGAGCACGTTGAACTTCTCCATGTCCACCTCGCCGATGGCCTGATCCCGGCCCAGCTTGTCACGGGCAAATTCGGCGCTTGCAAACATCTTGAGGTTGGCCAGCGTCTGGGCGGCAAAGGCTTCGTGCATGTCGATGAGGGTGAGATCCCCAAGGGTGATGCCGGCACGGTCCAGCGCCAGCGGCGTGGCATAGGAGGGGCCCATCAGCATGTCCTGCCAGACATCGATGGCGGAGAACGCGAAGCTGCGGATGTAACCCAGCGGCTCCAGACCCAGCTCGCGGGCCCGCCCTTCACGCATCATCAGCACGGCGGCGGCGCCGTCGGTGAGCGGGGTGGCGTTGGCGGCGGTCACCGAGCCGTGAGCCCGGTCAAACACCGGTTTGAGCTTGGCGTAACTCGCCAGATCGGAGCTTTCGCGGATGTTGTTGTCCCGCTCCAGCGGCGACTTGTAGGGGGGCACGTGGGCGGTGAACACCTCGCCACTCAATTTGCCCTGGGCCCAGGCTTCGGCCGCCAGGGTGTGGGAGCGGTGGGCCAGCGCATCTTGCGCCTCGCGGCTGATCTGGTGGGTCTTGGCCATCTGCTCGGCGGTCTGCCCCATGGAGAGACCGGTGGAGTACTCGGCCACGGCCGGGGGCACCGGCAGCAGGTCCTTCAGGCGCAGACGGCGCAGAATATTGAAACGCTGCTGGAGGTTGCGCGCCTTGTTGAGATCCACCAGGGCGCGGGCCAGAGACTTGCTGACCCCGATGGGCAGCACGGAAGAGGAGTCGGCACCGCCGGCGATGGCGATGTCCACCGTGCCGGCCATGATGGATTCGGTGACATTGGCCACCGCCTGGAAACTGGTGGCGCAGGCGCGCGACACGCTATAGGCATCGGTGCTGACGCTCATGCCGGTGCCGAGCACGATCTCCCGGGCGATGTTGGGCGCTTCCGGCATCTGCACCACCTGGCCGAACACCAGCTGGTCGATGAGCTTGGGGTCGAGATCGGTGCGGGCGAGCATCTCGCTCACCACCAGTTTGCCCAGATCCACCGCAGGCACGCCGTGAAAAGCGGTGGCCTGCTTGGCAAAGGGGGTGCGCAGACCCGCCACGACGGCTATCCGTTCGCCCTGGCGAGTCGTCAGTTTCAATGGCTGTTTCATCCTGGCTCCTTGGGTTAAAAAGGCAGAGGTCTGACCTCATTGCGCCACATCTTAACAATCCAATCACAACTTTCATACGGCTGATTGAAACTAAATTGTCCCCATCTTGCCACCCTCCCTCGCCCTTGTGAGCCAACTGGGGTATAAAAAGATCAACTTCCATAAAAACAACGGGTTTATCGCATGGCAGCGGCCGAGTTCAGAGCACTTGGAGACTATCTGGGCAGCCAGATCCTGGGACAGGGCCCCCTCATCGAGGGGCTGCTGATCGCCCTGTTATGTGAAGGACATGTGCTGATCGAGGGGGCCCCCGGTCTTGCCAAGACCCGGGCGGTCAAGGCGCTGGCCGGCGCCGTGGAGGGGCGCTTTGCCCGTATCCAGTTCACCCCGGATCTGCTCCCTGCCGATCTCACCGGCAGCGAGGTCTTCCATCCCCAGGATGCGAGTTTCGTGTTTCAACCCGGCCCCCTGTTCAACCACCTGGTGCTGGCGGACGAGATCAACCGGGCGCCGGCCAAGGTGCAGTCCGCCCTGCTGGAGGCCATGGCCGAGCACCAGATCACCGTGGGCAAGAAGAGCTGGCGCCTGCCCTCCCTCTTCATGGTCGCCGCCACCCAGAACCCCATCGAGCAGGAAGGGACCTATCCCCTGCCGGAGGCCCAGCTCGATCGCTTCTTGCTCAAGCTGCTGGTGGATTACCCCAGCCCCGCCATGGAGCTGGCCATCCTTCAACTCAACGCCCGTGGCGACGCCCTGCCGACGCCGCCGGTCACCCTGAGCCAGTCCGACTTGCTGGAAGCCCGCACCGCCGTTCAAGGGGTACAGATGCAGGGGCGCCTCGAGCACTATCTGGTGCAACTGGTGTGCGCCACCCGACCCGGCAGCGGCCTGTGCCCCGAGTTGGAACCCCTCATTGCGGTGGGTGCCAGCCCCAGGGCCAGCATCGGCCTCGCAAGAGCCGCACGGGCCCGGGCCTGGCTCGCCGGGCGCGACTTCGTATTGCCCGAAGACATCCAGCAACTGGCGCCAGCCGTGCTGCGCCACCGCCTCATCCCGAGTTATCAGGCGCTGGCGGACAACCTCGATAGCGAGGCGCTCATCACCCTGCTGCTGGATGCCATTCCATGCCCCTGAACCGACCCCCACAGGCAGCCCTGTCGCCATGACCCCCGTCGCCGAGCCCCGGGATCACCCCGACATCGCCCTCACCCTCGAGCGGCTGCTGGCGGTGCGCCTCTGGACGCGCCAGAGCGAACGTGCCCGCATTCATCAGGCGGCCCAGGGGCGTATCGGACGCCAGCCCGGGCTGCATTTCAGGGAGCTTCGCCTCTATCAGGCCGGTGACGAGGTGCGTCACATCGACTGGCGGGTCACCGCCCGCCTCGGCCGCCCCCACACCCGCCTCTACGGGGAAGAGCAGGATCAGGCCCACTGGTTGCTGCTGGATCTCTCACCCGCCATGTACTTTGGCTCCCGCGCCCAGCTCAAGGCCCGCCTTGGCTGCGAGCTGGCCGCCGCCCTGCTCTGGCAGGGGGAGAAACAGGCCAATACCTTGATCTGCCAGGGCGCAGCCCCCCACACAGAGCACCAGCGCGGCTCTCTCATGCCTCTGCTGGAAGCGCTCTGCCGCCATTACGAGGCAGGGCTGGATCGCGCCCCCCCACCCTGGACGCTGGCCCAGACCCTGGCACGACTCACCCTGCCCCACGGGGCCAGATTGACCCTGATAAGCCATCACCAGGCACCGGACCAGGCCCTCTGCCAGCAGTTGCAACGCCTTCGCCTGCGCCACGATATCCACTACTGGCAGATCCGCGATCCCCTGGAAGCCGCTCTGCCCGAGCAGGGCGGCGGCCAGCTGGCAGTGCAGGCAGGCAGACACAGCGGTTGGCTCGCGGGAGAAGACCCCCGCTTTCGCGCCCGCTACCAGAGGGCGGCCGACGAGCAGGCCGAGGCCTGTCGCCAGCAGTTGCTGCCCCTGGTGACGCGCCTCTATCGCCTCGACAACGGCGCCACCCTGCAACGCCAGTGGCAGGAGGGCGGATGCCGTCTGTTTTGAGGGGGGAGCAGGGCGTGCCCGCACCGGATGCATATCGCCAGCCCTCGTCCAGCGAGGCCTTGCAAGCCATTCGTGCCGAGCTGCGCGACATCCACCAAGGCCCCGCTCTCGAGCCTGCACAGGATCCTCGCCTGATGGCCCTCGGTGGGCTGCTGATCGCGGCGATCGCCGCTTGCCTGATCGCCATGACGGCCCTCACCCTGTGGCGCCAGCGCCACTGGGCGCATCGGATAGACTGGCAGGCCGACGATCTCGTCCCCAGGCTGCAGGATGCCCTGCGAGAAGCGGCCATGGCCCGCTGGCCCGAGGCGGCCCCCCTGCAAGGGGAGGCTTGGCTCGCCTGGCTGGACAGCAAGGGGGGGAGCGATTTTTCCCGGTTTGCCGCCCAGTGGCCGCTCTGGCTCTATGGGGGCAGAATGCCCGATGAGGCGCAGCGCAAAAGATTGCGCCTCGCCTATCTCGCCTGGGGGCGACGCTGCGTCAGCGCGCCGCGATTCCCGACAAGCAAGCGAGGGGCCCCTTCCCCGGAGGGTACGCGATGATCCTCGCCTGGCCCTGGTTTTCCCTCGCCCTCGCCCTGCCGCTGCTGGTGCGCTTCGGCCTGCCTCCCATGAAGGGGCGCAAGGGAGGAAACCAGCTCGTTCACGGAGGTTTTCCCCTGCTCCGGCCCCAGGCGGGGCAGCCCTTGTGGCGCATGATGCTCTGCTGGTGCGCCCTGGTACTGGCCCTGTGCCGCCCCCAGTGGCAGGAGCCCCCGATCATTCACTACCAGAGCAGCCGAGACCTCATCCTGGCGGTGGATCTCTCCGACAGCATGCGCACCCAGGACATGCTGGATGACGGAGAGCAAACGGACAGGCTTGCCGCGGTGCGCCAGCAGATAAGCAACCTTGTCGCCTCCCGCCCGGGGGATCGAATCGCCCTGGTCGTCTTTGCCGATCACGCCTATCTGCTCTCCCCCCTCACCCAGGAGACCGGGGCCCTGCTCACCCTGGCCAGGGAGCTCGATTTCGATCTGGTGGGGCGCACCACGGCCCTGGGGGAAGCCATCCTGCTGGCACGCCAGCACGCCGACCCCACCCGCCCCACCGCCCTGCTGTTGGTGACGGACGGCCGCAATACCTCGGGCAATGCGGATCCCCTGACCGAGGCCAGGCTCGCCGCCAAAGCCGGCATCCGTCTCTATACCCTGGGGGTGGGCGCCGACCCCGACACCTTCGCCGCGCCCGCAGGGGACGCCGATCCCAGTGCCGAACTGGATGAAGCCCTGTTGCAGCAGCTGGCGACACTGGGAGGAGGCCGCTATTTTCGCGCCCGCAACCGGGGCGATCTCGCCGCCATCAACCAGGCCATCGACACCCTGGAGCCCCTCGCCCGGCCCCAGATCCTCTCCCGGCCCCACCAGGAGCTCTACCCCTGGCCACTGGCCCTGGCCTGGCTGCTGCTCTGCTGGCCAGCCCGCTGGCACATCCCCCTGTCACACAGGCCATCCCATGAGTAGGCTGGTCATGACGGTGACACCATGGAGCTGACCTTGCTGCGCCCCCTCTGGTTGCTAGCCCTGATCCCCTGGCTGTGGCAGGGGTGGCGCCGCCGCCGCGATCCCGGCTTGCTCTCCCCGGCCATGCAGGCCTATCTGCTGCCGAGCCGCCATCGGGCCATCCCCTGGCGCTGGCTTGCTTGTCTGCCGGTGATCCTGGCGCTCTCGGGCCCCGCCCTGCGCCAGCAGAGTCTCCCCATGCCGAGCCCGGCCCTCGATATCTGGCTGCTGGATCTCTCCGACTCCATGCTGGCACAGGATCTGGCGCCGGACCGGGCAACCCGGGTGAGGCTGGGATTGCAGGAGATGCTGGCCGACATAGCGCGGCAGGATGCGCCCCATCCCATCGCCCTCATCCTGTTTGCCGGGGATGCCTACCTCGCCATGCCTCCCACCCGGGATCATCAGGCCATCGCCCTGCTGCTGCCGGACCTGCGCCCGGCCATCATGCCTGTCCAGGGCAGCGCCCCCGAGCGCGCCGTGGCCCTGGCCCTCACCCTGATCCCGCCGGGCCAGTCCGCCCGTCTGCTGCTCGTGACCGACGGCCTCTCCGGGACAGCGCGCGATCGCATCGCCGCCCTCTGGCCCTGCCTCAACGACCTGTTCTGCAAGGCAGGCTCGGCCCCGCGGCTCGACATCCTGCTGGCCAGCGGGGGCAAGGAGACCCGGCAGCCCGGCGTGGCTGCCGAGCGCTGGCAGCTCGGCAGCCCGATCGGCCACACCTTGCCGGCGCCCGACGAGGAGGCCATGGCCGCCCTTGCCGCCAGTACCGGAGGCAGGCTGGCCTGGCTTGATTCCGGCCTGCCCCGCTTTGCCCCCCTGCCCATGGGCCAGGCCCTGACGCAGGGGCAATCCCGGGATCTCGGCCCCTGGCTGCTCATCCCCTTGCTCCCCCTGGCGCTGCTGGCGCGGATCGGCGCCCACTGGCTGCTGGTGATCCTCGTCATTGGCTTCGCGCCCCCTTCCCTGCAGGCGGCCTCCCGACAAGATGAAGCAGGCTGGCAGGCTTATCGCCAGGGACACTATCGGGAAGCGGCCAACGCCTTCCAGGATCCGGTCTGGCAAGGCAACGCCTGGTATAGATCCGGGGATTACGCCAGGGCCGTCGCCGCCTATGGCAGGGCAAACAGCGCCACCGCCCACTACAACAGGGGCAATGCCCTGGTCTGGCTCGGGGATCTTGCCGGCGCGGAGCAGGCCTATCTGAGCGCCCTTCGCCTTGAACCTGGGCACAGGGATGCCTTGCACAACCTGGCCCTGCTGCGGGCCAACCCGCCGCAGTCGGCGCCCTCGGCAAATGCCCCGGAGCAGGCCGACACTCCCGACCCCGCCCGCGCCTCAGAGGCTCCCCGCCCCCCGGCGCCCCCCGTGCTGCTGCTGGAGCAGCGCCTTCGCAAGGAGGCCCTGCGCCGCCCCCTGCTCAAGGTGGAGGAGCCCTGGTGATCCTCGTACTGCGCTTGCTCTCCCCCCGGTTCGGCTGCTGGCTGCTGCTCGCCCTGTGCGCCATGCGGGTGCAGGCCGCCCCTGTCGAGGCCGAGCTGTTGCCGGGGGCGAGCGAGCGCGACTGGCTGCTCGTCATCGAAGCCGACGGGCTGCACCGCGATGAGGATCTCAACCTGCAACCGCTGCTGCGCCAGTTTGCGGTCGGGCGGGTCAGCATACAGCGGGTCAGTGCCCAGAGCCGCAGCCTGACCCGCTGGCAGATCCCCCTGCACCTGCTCGATACCAGCCCGCGCCAGGTGCCCTCCCTGCCCCTTGGCGCCGATCTCACCCCCTCCCTGGCGGTGCCGACACGTTCCCTGGACGGCACCCTGATGCCGACACAAGACCCGGTATTCTCTCCGGTCGAGCTGCAGGCCCGGGTGCTCCATGAGGGGAATCTCTACCCCGGCCAGCCCTTCATCTATGAGCTGACCCTCTGGCTGCCTGCCAACCTGGAGGCCCCCAACCTCGGCGAGCCCATCACCCCGGCCTTTACCATTCGCCGCCTTGGCGAGGACCGCTGGGACTCTCCCACCAGTCCCGGCCTGCCCGGGCGTCTCACGCGAAAATGGCTGCTGCAGGCCAAAGGACCCGGGCTCCATCCCGTCGAATCCCCCCGCTTTCAGGGGCGGTTGCCGCCCCAGGACCAGGCCGGTGCGACCGCGCCGGGCAACGCGGGGGATCTGCTGTCCGCCAGGGCGGCGACCCTCTTCATCAAGGTGGACAAGGCCCCCCTGGAGCCGGTGGCGAGCAGCCTGGTGTTGCGCCAGCAGTTCAGCCCGGCCCAGGCCAGGGTGGGTGAGCCGGTGATCCGCACCCTCACCCTGGTGATGGAAGGGGGGGATGGCAACCGCCTGCCCCCCTTGCCGGCCCCGCCCCTGCCCGCCGGCCTCTCCATGAAGCCGGACGGCGAGCAGCAACAGGAGCGATTCGTGGCCGAGGGGGCGCTACGCTTCGAGCGCCAGTGGCGCCAGGCCCTGACCGCCGACGAGGCGGGGCGCTATGTGCTGCCCCCCCAGACCCTGCGCTGGTTCAACACCCAGAGCGGTCGCATCGAGGAGGCGCGCCTGCCCGCACATCCTCTGGTGTTCACGGCAAGGGAGAGCGCCACTCCCGCCTCCCCCGCACCAGGGGTCCAGTATCTCTATTGGGTGCTCCTGGCCATCCTGCTGCGGGCATTCATGCGCCGCTGGCCGCGCTGGCGCGCCTTCTATCGCCTGCAACGGGCCCTCGCCACGGGCTCTCCTGACGAGGCCAGGGAAACCCTGCTGACCTGGGCCGTCCTGCGCTGGGACACCCCCTGTCTGCATCTGGCCAGGCTGCCCTGTCACCGCGACCCCGCCATGGGGGCGCTGCTGGACGGCCTGGATCGGGCCTGTTTTTCCCCCAAGCGAGTCCCTGGCGAACACCTGCCCAGGCAGGCGCTCGCCAGGGAGTTGTGCACCTGGGAGAGCTTTGCGATAGCCTATGGTCTTCGAATACTGGCGTGGATGCGTGCATGATGCGCCCCTCATGAAACAGGACACCCCTTTATGGCGTTAGGTTTTTTCAGAAGAAAAAGGGCCGACACGGGAAAGGCTCCCTGCGCTTCTCCGGTCTATGGGGAGATGGCAGACAAACAAACCAAGTACGAAGCCCTGGTGCACGCCCTGCACGGAGACATCTACCGCTACGCCTACTGGCTGTGCCGGGATCCGCAAATCGCCGAGGATCTGGTGCAGGAGACTTTCCTGCGCGCCTGGAAGGCGATAGATACCCTGCTGGACGACAAGGCTGCTAAGGCGTGGCTCATCACCATATTGCGGCGGGAGAATGCCCGCCGCTTTGAGCGAAAGCAGTTCGATCTCGTCGACCTCGACGAGCACCCCCTGCGGGATCAGGGTGTCCTGCCAAGCGAGCAGGAGATGGAGCACGAATGGCTCAGGCGCCACATCGCCCGCCTGCCTGCCGAGTATCAGGAGCCGCTGCTGCTGCAGGTACTGGGGGGATTCAGCGGGGAGGAGATCGCCGAGCAACTCGGCCTGAACAAGAACACCGTCATGACAAGGCTGTTTCGCGCCCGCAACCAGATAAAAGAGGCCATGGAGTCTGCGAAACAACAGAGAGGACACACCAATGGATGAGCTTGAATTTCGCCGCCGGGCCATCACTCACCCCTCGGACAGGGATCCCGCCTTCCTGAAAGCCGCCGAGGCGTCACCGGCCAATCGCAAGCATCTGGACGAGATGCAGCAGCTCGAGCGCCAGGTGCGCAGCACCCTGGAAGTGGACGTACCAGCCGGTCTTGCGGAGCGGATCCTGCTCAGGCAGGCGATGGCAGCCGAAGAGGAGCAGGTGGTCTCGCTACCCGTCACTCCTGCACGCACGCAATGGCGCGCTCTGGTCATCGCGGCCTCGGTCGCCTTCCTGCTCGGCATGAGCACCCGCTGGATCAGCTGGCCTGTGGCACCGGACACCCTGTCGCTGGCTCAAGTCGCCATGTCCCACGTTTATGGGGAAGAGCCCTTCATTCATGCGGTGGATGAGCGGGTCAGCCTGCACACCATCAACGCAAAAATGGAGAAATATGGTGCCACCCTGAGCGAGATGCCGGGCATGAAGGTAACCTATGTCAACCACTGCGCCTTCTACCAGGGACCGGCCCTGCACATGGTGCTCCAGGGCAAAATGGGACCGGTCACCCTGTTCCTCGTCCCCAAGCATCTGCCACTGACGATCCAGTCCGATTTTGCAGACGGGACCCTCAAGGGGGAGATACTGCCGCTCAAGGGGGCCAACATGGTGCTCATCGGAGACATGCAGGAGCCCCTCGCCCCGGTTGCCCGCCAGCTTGAGTCACGCCTGCACTGGTCCATTTAACAGACCTTGACCCAAGCTGACTCGTCCTCCGCCTCAGCCACATCACAGGCAGACATCCTCATTGTCTGCCTGTTCATCCCCACATCCCCGCATGTTCCCGCCCATTGCCCGCGCGAAGTCACATTTCTACCATTAATTTTAAATGACTCAAATGGCACCATTTGTGCTTTATTTATCCAATAATAGATAAATCAGCCTAATAAAACGGCAAGTTAAAACAAATGATTAACACAATGGAAACTTTTATGTATTCTGCTGTCACTGGTCTGATTTCTTACCTCCTACCAGATCCATAGAATCACGCCAGCAATGAATGGGAAGAAGCTGACATAACAACAGATCATGTCGTCAATAGCCGCCAAAGAGCCGCGATGTCGACAGAAAATCTGCTTACAAAGAGAGAACACTATGACAACTGCCTTTTTCAAGAAAAGCCTGATCGCTGCGGCCGTGACCCTGGCCAGCACCCAGACCTTCGCCGCCGCGTTCCAGCTGAACGAGCACTCGGCCTCCGGTCTGGGGCGCGCCTACGCAGGTGAAGCAGCCATCGCCGACAACGCGGCCGTGCTGTCCCGCAACCCGGCGGCCATGACCACCTTCGACAAGATGGCACTGTCTGTATCCGGCACCTATATCAAGCCCGACGTGGACGTGGCTGGCGACATCTATGCCGGCTCCACCAAGCTGGCTCCGTCCAGCGAGAGCGACATCGCCCCCGATGCCTTCGTGCCGGCCACCTACTTCATCCAGCCCCTGAACGATCAGTGGGCCTGGGGGATCGGCCTCTTCTCCAACTACGGCCTCTCCACCGAATATTCCAAGACCTTCGCGGCCGGTGCTGGCGCCGGTGACACCGAGCTGCTGACCTTCAACATCAACCCCAACATCGCCTATCGCATCAACTCCAGCTTCAGCGTCGGTGCCGGCATCAATGCCGTCTACGCCGCCGCCGAGCTGAACCGTTATGCCGGTGCGCTCTCCGCTGCCATTCCAGGTGCCAACTCCGATACCCGTCTGGCTCACCTGAAGGGCGACACCTGGGGCTTTGGCTGGAACGTCGGCACCCTGTACGAGATCAACGACAACAACCGTCTCGCCCTGACCTACCGCTCCCAGGTGGACTTGAGCTTTGACGGCGACTTCCAGGGTGCCACCTCCGGTAACCGCGTCGTCGATGGCAACCTGAAACTGGATCTGCCGGCCCAGGCCGAATTCGCAGGCTACCACCGCCTGAACCAGCAATTCGCTGTCCACTACTCCGTGAACTGGACCGACTGGAGCGCCTTCCAGGAGCTCAAGGCCACCAGCAGCAACTGCGCCGGCGGTGTCTGCCTGCAAAAAGACGAGAAGTTCAAGGACTCTGCCCGTTACGCCCTGGGCGGTACCTGGTACGTCAACCCGTCCTGGGAAGCCCGTATCGGCTTCGCCTACGACAACAGCCCCATCGAGCCGGAATACCGCAGCCTGAGCATTCCTGACTCCGACCGTATCTGGTACAGCGCCGGTGCCACCTACCACATCAACCCGGACATGAGCCTCGACTTCGGCATGGCCTATCTGGACGGCAAGGAAGTGGACGTGAACGAAGGCCTGCGCAACCACAGCGATGCGCTGCGCTGGAAGGGCACCTCCCATGGCAACGCCCTGCTGGCTTCCGCCCAGTTCAACATGAAATTCTGATTTTCACGTCATCATCGAGAGCGCCCCAGGGCGCTCTTTTTTTATCCAATTTCGCCAATTGAGCGCACAGCTGTAGTAAACAACTGTACTCTTTTCTTTTTTTATCAAGCTGTTATGGGTATTTCTTTCAGCATTTAATCCCGTTTTGCCGCACGTTCCCCTCTCCCCGTTGCCTTGCTGGTCATACCATATAAAATCCCGGCCCCAACCGAATAACAGAATGAACACCCAGTTCATCCCGAGGAAAGACCATGCATCCGACGTTCAACCCCTCCCTCATAGCCCTCTTGCTGCTGTCGAGCCAGGTACAGGCTGCCGGCTTCCAGCTCGCGGAGCAATCCGCCACCGGCATGGGGCGTGCCTTCGCGGGTGAAGCCGCCATCGCCGACAATGCCAGCGTGCTCTCCCGCAACGCCGCCGCCATGACCCGGTTCGATACCCTGGCCTTCTCCGGCGGCGTCATCCACGTGCACCCCGACGTCAACATCGAGGGCACCACCCGGGTGCCTACCACCCTGGGGCCGGTCAGTCTGGATGCCGGAGCCCACGACATTGCGGGTGACGCCTGGGTGCCCAACGCCTATCTCATCGTGCCCCTCAGCGAGCAATGGCGCCTCGGACTTGCCGCCACCTCCTATTACGGACTCGGGGTCAAGATGCCGGACAACTACAACGCCGGTCACTTCGGCAACGTCTCCGACATCAAGACAGTGGATCTGGGGGCCTCCCTGGCCTATCGCATCAACCGCATCTGGTCCGTCGGGGCCGGTCTCTCCGCCATTCAGGGGGAAGGGGAAGTGGGCGGCACTTTCCCCTCCAACAACCAGATAGCCAAGCACCTGAAAGGGGATGGCTGGGCCATGGGCTGGAACCTGGGCACCCTGCTTGAGTTGTCGCAGGCAACCCGCGTCGGTCTCTCCTATCGCCACGACGTGACCCTGACCCTCTCCGGTGACGCCATCGGCATCGATCAAAGGGGCCAGCCCTTCACCGATACCGGCAGCCTGGATCTGCCCCTGCCCGCCACCGCCGAGCTGGCTCTGTTCCATCAGCTCACCCCGGCCCTGGCGCTGCATTCGAGCATCAACTGGACCAACTGGAGCAAGTTCGTGCAGCTCGAATCCGAGCTCGACCACCACGGCACCATGCACATCAAGGAGGAGCACTGGGAAGACAGTTGGCGCTATGCCCTGGGGATGACCTACCAGCTGGCCCCCCAGTGGCAACTGCGCTCCGGTATCGCCTACGACCGCAGCCCGGTCCCGGCGGATCGCCGCACCATCTCCATCCCCGACTCGGATCGGGTCTGGTACAGCGCTGGCGTGGGCTACCAGATTGACCGTCACCTCTCGCTGGATCTGGGGCTGACCCTGATCGACGGCAAGAAGGTGGACGTGAGCGAAACCATGCAGCTCAGGCCCGGCATCCCCCAGACCACCTCCACTTTCAATGGCACCTCGGAAGGGGATGCCTGGCTCGCCGGCCTGCAGCTCAACTACCTGTTCTGACACCCCGGGTTTCCTGACAAATAGTATGCCAGTTGTTGACCTTCCCGACCGGTCGGCACTGGCATAGTGATCCGCTTCACCATAGAATCAAGCCTGTAACCATGGTGGAGAGATGCATGTATTCCTATGTAGCAAGGCAGCCCATTCTGGATCGGGAGTTGAACACCCAAGCCTATGAGCTGCTGTTTCGCGACAGCCTGGACAATGTATTTCCCTCCGTCTCCGCACAGCAGGCCACTTCCAGGCTGGTTGCCGAGCAGTTCTTGCAGCAGAACATCGATCAGCTCATCGGAGATCACCCCTGCTACATCAATTTCCCCCACTCCCTGTTGCTGGACGGATTGGCCGAGTGCCTCCCCCGTGACAAGGTGGTGATCGAGATCCTGGAGGATGCCGAGCCCGACGATGCGCTGCTGGAGAAAGTGATCCAGCTCTATGGGCTGGGCTATCGGTTGGCGCTGGATGACTTCACCATGGTCTCAGACTGGGACAGGTTCCTCCCCTACATCCATATCATCAAGTTCGACCTGCGCAGCACGCCGCAACCCTGCATCGAGCACTTCATGGCGAATCATCGCCACCTGCCCCTCACCTATCTGGCCGAGAAAGTCGAGGATCAGGCCGAGTTCGAGCGGATGAAGCAGCTCGGCGTCACCCTGTTCCAGGGATTTTTCTTCAGCCGCCCCCAGATGGTGCAACAGCCCACCATACCGCCGGCCCAACTAGTGGTGATGCAGCTGCTCGAGGTGGTCAATCAGACCGAACCGGATCTGGACAAGATTGAGCAACTGCTCAATCAGGATCTCACCCTCTCTCTCAAGCTGCTGCGCTACATCAACCACCTCAAGCGCTTCCCACAACCCATCGCCTCGTTTCGCCAGGCCGCAAGCTCCCTGGGGCACGCCCAGCTCAAGCGCTTCGTCGCCCTGATCGCCGCCACCAGTGCGGGAAGTGAAAAGAGCGCCGAACTCCACCAGATGTCCCTCATCAGAGCCCGGTTCTGCGAACTGCTGGCCCAGACCCATGCGCCCGCAGAGCAGGCACAGCAAGCCTTTGTCACCGGCCTCTTCTCCCTGCTGGACGTGCTCATGGGAGAACCGCTGGATCAGCTGCTCGGCTCCATTCCCCTGACCGATGACATTCGTGCCGCCCTGCTCACCCGCAAGGGCAAGCTCGGGTTCTACCTCGCGTTCTGTGAAGATTTCGAGAAAGCCGACTGGCAGCGGGTCGCCGCCAACACCGTCCGGCTCGGCCTCAACGAAGAGAAAGTCAGCCACCTCTATCTGAGCGCCACCGCCTGGGTCAACCAGCAGCTTCAGGCCATGGAAGCGCAACCGGTCCACTCCCGCCAGAAATGACAACGTCCCTCTTGAAGGGACGTTGTCATTTCATCAACCCGCAGCAATCTCACCCACGCATTCAGCCTGCCTCGATGGCGATGGCCGTTGCCTCCCCTCCCCCGATGCACAGGCTCGCCACCCCTCGTCTGAGCCCGCGGGCACGCAGGGCATGGATCAGGGTCACCAGGATGCGGGCGCCACTGGCGCCAAGAGGGTGCCCCAGCGCACAGGCCCCGCCGTTCACGTTCAACTTGTGATGGGGGATGCCGCACCCGGCCATCGCCAGCATGCTCACCATGGCGAATGCCTCGTTCACCTCGAACAGGTCCACCTCCTCCACCGACCAGCCCACCCGTGCCAGCAACTTGTCGATGGCGCCGACGGGGGCACTGGTAAACTCCGCCGGCAAGGCGGCGTGACTCTGGTAACCCACTACCCTGGCCAGCACCGGCAATCCGAGCCGGGCAGCGCTCTCGCCCCGCATCACTACCAGGGCTGCCGCCCCGTCCGAGATGGAACTTGCATTGGCCGCCGTGATGGTGCCGTGCTTGCTGAAGGCCGGCTTGAGGCCGCGGATCTTGTCGGGCCTGGCCTTGCCCGGTTGCTCATCCTCGGCCAGCAGCAGGGTGTGGTCAGCGGTCATGACGGGAGCCAGTTCCGCGGCAAATGCACCGCTGCGCTGCGCCGTCAACGCCCGCTCCAGGGAGGCGATGGCAAAGGCATCCATGTCGGCCCGGGTCAGTCCGCTGCGATCAGCACTCAACTGGGCGTAATGACCCATCAGATGGCCTTCGTAGGCATCCTGCAAGCCGTCCAGGAACATGTGATCGAGCACGCTCTGGTGCCCCATGCGAAAACCGCTGCGCGCCTTGTCCAGCAGATAGGGGGCGCGGCTCATGCTCTCCATGCCCCCCGCCACCACGACCTCGGCCTCCCCCAGGCGCAGGCTGTCCGCCGCCAGCATCACCGCCTTCATGCCGGAGCCGCACACCTTGTTGATGGTGGTACAGGGCACGCTGTCCGGCAGCCCACCCTTGAGCGCCGCCTGACGGGCTGGCGCCTGGCCGACCCCTGCGCTCAGCACGTTGCCCATATAGACCTCATTGACCTGCCCCCCCGTCATCCCGGCCTGCGCCAGCGCGGCGCGGATGGCGCAGGCGCCAAGCTCGGGGGCACCGAGCGCGCTCAGGGCCCCCTGGAAGGCCCCCATGGGGGTACGTTTGGCCGCCACAATCACGATATCCATCGATAGCACTCTCCTTGTTACATCGGGATAACATATGCCGCGACCGCGACGGGAACAAGACTTGCGAGGAAGTTGACGTTTGGGTAAGGTGCCAGCCTGCATTGACAACCAGATGGCAGCCAAGACAGCCCCATGACCAAATCCAGGGACGACACCCGCACCTTCAGCATCAGCGAACTGGCTCGCGAGTTCGATGTGACCACCCGCAGCATCCGCTTCTACGAGGATCAGGGCCTGCTCAACCCGACCCGCCAGGGACAGCACAGGATCTACAGCCGTCAGGACAGGGTGCGGCTCAAGCTGACCCTGCGTGGCAAGCGTCTGGGCTTCAGCCTCGCAGAGATCCGGGAGCTGTTCGACCTCTACGATGCGGACAAGAGCAGCCGCTCCCAGTTGCAGACCATGCTGGGGCTGGTGGCCGACAAGCGGGAGACCCTGCAGCAGCAGCTGGAAGATATCCAGATGGTCCTGCTGGAGCTGGAGGCGGCCGAACAGCGCTGCCGCCAGGCCCTGGCACACCTCTCCCCCTGAGGCACGCAGACGGGCGAGGCGAGCGGGGAACACCGCCAGCAAATAGACACAAATGAAAGAGGGAGGCTTGAAGCCTCCCTCTTGTCATGCATCGTGGACGACCGATATCAGGCCTCCTTGCTCCAGCGGTTCGGATCGTAATCCGGGCTGTAGCGATCGACGATGATGGCACAGGCCGCATCGCCGGTGATGTTCAGCGCGGTCCGGATCATGTCGAACAGACGATCCAGCGCGAACAGCAGCGGCAGACCCTCGATGGGAATCCCGGCCGCCAGCAGCACGGCAACCACCAGGAAGCTCGGGCCCGGCACACCGGCCTGACCGATGGCACCCAGGGTGGAGGTGACGATGATCGCCGCCCAGGCCCCCATGGAAAGATCGATGTTATAGACCTGGGCGAAGAAGATGGCGACCAGGCCGTAATAGATGGCGTTGCCGCTCATGTTGATGGTGGCGCCCAGCGGCAGCACGAAGGACGCGGTGGCGTTGGTCACCTTCAGATCGCGCTCGCAGGTCTCCATGTTGACCGGCAGGGTCGCCATGGAAGAGGCGGTGGAGAAGGCCACGATCTGCGGTTTCTTCATCGCGGAGAAGTACTTGCGTACCGGCGTGTTGGAGAAGAACGCGATCAGCAGCGGATAGACCACGAAGCCGAAGATGAGGATGGCGGCGATATAGACGACGAACAGCTTGAGCACTAGGGTCAGCACGTCGAAGCCGTAGGTGCCGATGGCGTCGGCCATCAGGCCGAAGACGCCGATGGGGGCGATCAGCATCACCTTGTTGATCATCCAGACGAAGGCGTCCACCAAGGTGTTGAGCCCGTCCACCAGCGGCTTGGCGCGCTCGCGGGGCTGCTTGGCCAGGGCGATGCCGAGGAACATGCAGAACACCAGGATCTGCAGGATGTTGGCCTCGTTCAAGGCGCTGAACACGTTGGTCGGGATCATGCCAAGCAGGGTGGCCACTGCATCGGGCAGTGCCCCCTTGTCGGCGTAGTCGCCGGAGAACATGGCCGCGGTGGCGCCAAAGTCAACACCCACACCGGGTTTGAACACCTGACCCATCACCAACGCCAGGAACACCGCCAGTGCGGAGGTGACGAGGAAGAAGGCGAGCGTGGTGACGCCAATCTTGCCAGCAGCGGGACTGGCCCCCAGGTTGGCGGCCCCGGACAGGATGGCCACCGCTACCAGCGGGATCACCAGCATCTTGATCAGCTGGATAAACAGGGTGCCGAGCGGCGCAAACACCGTGGCTTGCTCTCCCATGAGCGCCCCGACCAGCGCGCCCAGCACCATGGCCACCACTACCTGGAAGCCGATGCTTTTGATTAATCCTTTTGTTAACACAGAATGTTCCTTTATTTAGCAATTACTCACACTTTTACAGCGTAAATGACCACCCAGAGCGTCAAATCCTCTCCATTGCTCTGGCGGTGCGCTTTATCTCATATTTGCGCCCCGTTTTACATTAGAATCCGTTAACGAAATGCATTGATAACTTTATGAGAAAGTAAAGCCTCAAAAGAGACACGGCTGCTTTTGCTCCTTTTACCATGACAACATCCAAAACAGTGTGCTACGTTGGCTCTGCAAACGTGCATACAGGGAAGAAAAGATGCTGAAAGTTAACGAGTATTTTGACGGAAATGTTAAATCCATCGGTTTCGAGCAAAAAGGCGAGAAAGCTACCGTTGGTGTGATGGAAGCGGGCGAGTACCTGTTCAATACCGCCGCCCCGGAGCGCATGACGGTGATCAAGGGCGCCCTCACCATCCAGCTGGCCGACGAAGATGAGTGGCACACCTACCAGCAGGGGGAATCCTTCGACGTGGCCGGTCACTCCTCCTTCAAGCTGGAAGTGAAGATCGCCTCCGCCTATCTGTGCGAGTTCCTCGACTGATGTATCACGGGCGCCATGGGATGCCGAGCGGCTCCCCCATGGCGCGTCTCTCCCGCGCCCATTTCCCTACCGCCATCACACCCCGCTATCTCCCCCCTTTTCAACGACTACAAAAAATTTACAATGTTTAGACGAAATCCATAATTGGAGTACGTCATGATCAGTGTCTTCGACATGTTTTCCATCGGGATAGGCCCCTCCTCCTCCCATACCGTGGGACCGATGCGGGCCGCCTGCGCCTTCATCCAGACCCTCAAAGCGAACGCACTCCTCTCCCGTACCGGACGCGTTGTCGTCGAGTGCTACGGCTCACTGGGCCAGACCGGCAAGGGGCACGGCACCGGCAAGGCCATCATCCTGGGACTGGCCGGATTTGAACCCGAATCCGTGGACATCGAGGCCATTCCCGCCTTCCTCGCCCAGGTAGAGCAGACCCAGACCCTCTGCCTGGGCGGTGAGCAACCCAGCGAATTTCCCCGCATCGGCGCCATCCTCTTCAACCGGCGCAAGACCCTTCCCGCCCACTCCAACGGCATGACATTGCGCGCCTATGAGGGTGACACCCTTGTGTTCGAGCAGACCTACTACTCCATCGGGGGCGGTTTCATCATCGAGGAGAGTCACTTCGCCAACGCCCGGGAAGAGGCGGCCCGCTTCGATGCCGCCCACCCCATCCCCTATCCCTTCGAGAGCGGCGCCGAACTGCTGGCCCAGTGCCAGGAGAGCGGCCTCTCCATCTCGGGGCTGATGCTGGCCAACGAGAAGGTGTTTCGCTCGGAAGCGGAGATCAAGGCCGGGCTTCGCAAGATCTGGCAGGCGATGCAGGGGTGTGTGGAGCGTGGCTGCAAGAGCGAGGGGGTGCTGCCAGGCGGTCTCAAGGTCAAGCGCCGGGCTCCCGCCCTCTATCGCCAGCTCTGTGGCGAGACCAATTTCAACAAGGATCCGCTGATGGTGATGGAGTGGGTGGATCTCTTTGCGCTGGCCGTCAACGAGGAGAACGCCGCCGGAGGCCGGGTGGTGACGGCGCCGACCAACGGCGCAGCGGGCATCATCCCCGCGGTGTTGCACTATTACGATCGCTTCGTGCGCAAGGTGGATGACGAGCTGCTGATGCAGTACTTCCTCACTGCCGCCGCCATTGGCATCCTCTACAAGAAGAATGCCTCCCTCTCGGGGGCCGAGGTGGGCTGTCAGGGCGAGGTCGGCGTGGCCTGCTCCATGGCCGCTGGTGCCCTGGCCGAGCTACTGGGCGCCAGCCCCGCCATTGTCGAGAACGCCGCCGAGATCGGCATGGAGCACAATCTCGGGCTGACCTGCGATCCCGTCGGTGGCCTGGTGCAGGTGCCCTGCATCGAGCGCAACGCCATGGGCGCAGTCAAGGCGATCAATGCCGCCCGCCTCGCCCTGCGCGGCACCGGCGAGCACAAGGTGTCGCTGGACAAGGTGATCAGAACCATGTGGGAAACCGGCAACGACATGAAGACCAAGTACAAGGAGACCGCACGGGGCGGCCTTGCCGTCAACATCACCGAGTGTTAAGCCGCTGTGATAAAGCCGCATATGGCACTCGAATACCCGGCATCGCCGGGTATTTTTTTGCAAAACGTTTGTCTGACGCTTAACAAAATGGATAACAATCAAAATAAATTTTATACTCGCGCCACGAATTCAACAAAAATAGATCTGTTTCAACTTTTTTTAGGCATTGAACCGTTACACTGTGGTTATCCGGTTCCCTGGCCTTTGTGACGACAGACCCGTCCCATGGATCCCTTTTCTGCGAGTGGGCATGGCGCCCCCTTCTACCCTGAGGTAATTGTTACATGATCAGCGTTTTTGATATCTTCAAAATCGGTGTTGGCCCCTCCTCTTCCCACACTGTCGGCCCCATGAAGGCAGCCAAACAGTTCGTGGATGAACTGCGTGCTGGCGGCAAGATCCGTGACATCACCCGGATCCAGGTCGATGTCTATGGCTCCCTCTCCTGGACCGGCAAAGGCCACCACACGGATACCGCCATCATCATGGGTCTGGCGGGCAACCTGCCGGAGAACGTCGACATCGACGCCATCCCCGAATTCATCTCCCGCGTGGAGCAGACCGGTCGTCTGCCCATCGGCCTGCACTGCCACACCGTCAGCTTCCCCAAGGGCGCCATGATCTTCCATGACGAGGCCCTGCCCCTGCACGAAAACGGCATGAGGCTGACTGCCTTCATCGAAGATGACGCCGTCTACAGCAAGACCTACTACTCCATCGGCGGTGGCTTCATCGTCGACGAAGAGAACTTTGGCAAGGGTGACAGCGGCGACATGTCCGTGAGCTATCCCTTCAAGAGTGCCGCCGAGCTCATCGCCCACTGCAGCCAGAGCGGTCTCTCCATCTCCGCCCTGATGATGGAAAACGAGAAGTGCTTCAACACCCCGGAAGAGATCTACAAGAAGCTTGGCAAGATCTGGACCACCATGCGGGAAGGGATCGAGCGCGGCTGCCGCACCGAGGGCGTCCTCTCCGGCCCGCTGCGCGTACCGCGCCGCGCCGCGCCGCTCTACCGCCAGCTGACCACCAACGAGAACCTCTCCAACGATCCCATGAACATCGTGGACTGGGTCAACATGTTCGCCCTGGCGGTGAGTGAAGAGAACGCCGCCGGTGGCCGCGTCGTCACCGCACCGACCAACGGCGCCGCCGGGATCATCCCGGCCGTGCTGGCCTACTACGACAAGTTCATCCAGCCGGTGGGCCGCGACGAGTACACCCGCTTCTATCTGGCCGCTGCCGCCGTCGGTATGCTCTACAAGATGAACGCGTCCATCTCCGGCGCCGAAGTGGGCTGCCAGGGTGAAGTGGGCGTCTCCTGCTCCATGGCCGCCGCCGGCCTGACCGAGCTGATGGGCGGCAGCCCCGAGCACGTCTGTGAAGCCGCCGAGATCGGCATGGAACACAACCTGGGTCTGACCTGCGACCCGGTGGCCGGCCAGGTACAGGTACCCTGCATCGAGCGCAATGCCATCGCCGCCATGAAGGCGGTCAACGCCTCCCGCATGGCCCTGCGTCGCACCTCCAAGCCGCGTGTGTCGCTGGACAAGGTGATCGAGACCATGTACATCACCGGCAAGGACATGGACTCCAAGTACCGCGAGACCTCCCGCGGTGGCCTGGCCATCAAGGTGATGCAGGTCGCCTGCGACTAACGCCGAGTCGCGATGACATGAAAAAAGCGGGATATATTCCCGCTTTTTTTTGGTCGCGATTTAAAGGGCAGCGTTCGTGGATAAAGGGAGGCCGACAAGGGATAAAAAGAGACGGGCATATCACCTCCACCCGTTCGCCGTGACAGGAGAACGGGGGAGAGCTATTTCACGATGCGATCGGCCAGGGTGCCGACGGCCACCACGAAATAGGGGGAGCGATTCCAGTGACGCAGTACCCGGTAATTGTCATAGGCAAGGTAGCTTCGCCCGTGAATATCGTCGGGGCGGATGAGGGAGGCCTGCATGTCGACCGCAGGCAGAGGTGAGCCGTCCTGCTGGCGAACCCCGAGGGCCTGCCAGGTCGCCAGGGACTTGCGGGTATCAAGCCCCAGCAAGGCGGGGTCCAGGCGTTCTGGCACCCTCACCCGCCGTCCCCAGGTCTGGTCTTCACGCCAGCCGTTCTGGCTCAGATAATTGGCAGCCGATCCAAATACATCCGCGAGATTGCCCCAGAGATCCTTCTTGCCGTCCCCGTCCTGATCCACCGCGTATCGCAGGAATGACGAGGGCATGAACTGCACCTGTCCCATGGCCCCCGCCCAGGATCCCTTGAAGTTGGCGGGGTTCACATGTCCCTGCTCCAGAATGCGCAGGGCATCGAACAACTCGCCTTTAAAGAAGGCTTCACGGCGACCGTCCCAGGCCAGGGTCGAGAGAGAAGAGATAAGGGGATAATGGCCGGTTATTTTGCCGAAATTGGTTTCAATTCCCCACAAGGCAACAATAAAGCGGGGTTGAACCCCATATTCCCGGCCTATTTTTGTAAGCAGCGGCAAATGCTGGCGATATAAGGTTTGGGCTTGCTTGACTTTCCATTCCGGCACCGCCCGGGGAATATATGTGTCCAGGGTCAGTTTGAATTCCGGCTGATTTTTGTCGTGCCTGATGGCAGCATCGACAAGATGTACATCCGCAAAGGCCGCACTCACCGTCTCGGGCAACATGCCCGCCGCCAGCGCCTGCTCTTTGAGGCTCGCCACGTACTGGTCAAAATCGGGGCCGGCCTGCACCGGCGATCCCGACAGGGCGCCTGACAACAGCAGTGCCAGCCGCCCAGCCCTCATCGTGCACCCTTTAATTGCGCCTTGTGCTGCTCCAGCAAGTTTTCCGGTGGCGGTGGCACCTGCAGATAAAAGCCCTGGCTCTTCAGGGCGGCCATCACCCGCTCCGTGGAGGCCAGCCCCAGGGGCTTGGCCGGGTCCAGCTTGGTCATCAGGACCAGTTCGGGACGCCCGAAGGTACTCATCAGCACCTCGGGAACACGGGAAAAGTCCTCTCTTCGTTCAATAAAGAGATAGGTCTCGGCTTTTTTGCGACTTTTATAGACTGCACACAACATGGAAATTGATATAATCCGACGGGTTTATTGCCTCTGGTGGTGGCAAACTATAACATCAGGAATTGAATAACAATAACGTATTACCGTCTCGGTTCGGGGAAGATTCATGGTTGAACGCGATAACGAATTGAAAGGGACCACCTTCACTATTTCTGTGTTGCATCTCAGCGATGGCAATCCGGCCCGGATCCGACAACTGCTGGAGGCCAAGGTCGCGCAGGCCCCCCAGTTTTTTAATTGTGCCCCCCTCGTCCTCAATGTGGAACGCCTCGAGGCGATCCCCGATTTCGAACAGCTCAGGGAGCTGGTCGAGTCGGAAGACTTCGTGCTGGTCGGGATCACGGGGGCGCGGGACGAGGCGATGAAGACGGCCGCCAAGGCGGCAGGCCTCGCCGTCATGGTGTCAGGCAAGAGCCGCAAGGCAGAACCTGAGCCGACGCCGCCAGCACCTGAGCCCAAGCCAGTGGAGGCCGCACCGGTTCCCCCGGTGCCAGCGCCCGTGGAGGCAAGCAAGGTCCACGTGGGCCCGGTGCGCTCCGGTCAGCAGATCTATGCAGCCGGCACCTCGCTGGTGGTGCTGGGCTCGGTGAGCCCTGGCGCCGAAGTCATCGCCGATGACAGCATCCATGTTTATGGTGCCCTGCGTGGCCGAGCCATCGCAGGGGCCAAGGGCAATCCCAAGGCCCGCATTTATTGCCAGCAATTGCAGGCCGAGCTGCTCTCCATCGCGGGCACCTTCCAGCTCAGCGATGCATTGCCTGCAGGCGTGATACAAGAGCCGGTCCATATCCGGCTCGACAATGAACAACTTCGTATAGACCGAATCAAATAGAGTTACAAGGAAGCGAGAATGGCGCGAATCATAGTCGTTACATCGGGCAAGGGTGGCGTTGGCAAGACGACAACCAGCGCGGCACTGAGCACCGGTCTGGCCCAGCGTGGCCACAAGACCGTGGTCATCGATTTTGACATTGGTCTGAGAAACCTGGACCTCATCATGGGTTGCGAGCGGCGCGTGGTCTATGACTTCGTCAACGTCATCAACGGGGAAGCCAACCTCAACCAGGCCCTCATCAAGGACAAGCGTTGCGAAAACCTGTTCATCCTGCCCGCCTCCCAGACCCGGGACAAGGATGCCCTGACCCGTGAAGGGGTGGAGAAGATCCTGGATCAGCTGGCGGAGATGCAGTTTGACTACATCGTCTGCGACTCCCCCGCTGGTATCGAATCCGGCGCCCTGATGGCGCTCTATTTCGCCGACGAGGCCATCGTCACCACCAACCCGGAAGTCTCTTCCGTGCGTGACTCGGATCGCATCCTCGGTATCCTGGCCTCCAAGTCCCGCCGTGCCGAGCGCGGTGAGGATCCCATCAAGGAGCACCTGCTGCTGACCCGCTACTGCCCGACCCGCGTCAACCGCGGCGACATGCTGAGCGTGCAGGACGTACAGGAGATCCTGGCCATCAAACTGCTCGGGGTGATCCCGGAGTCCCAGGCGGTGCTGCGCGCCTCCAACTCCGGCGAGCCGGTCATTCTGGACAAGGAGTCCGATGCCGGTCAGGCCTACGAGGACGCCGTCGCCCGCCTCTTGGGTGACACCAAGGATTTCCGTTTTCTGGAAGAAGAGAAGAAAGGCTTCTTTAGCCGACTGTTCGGGAGTTAAGCATGTCATTATTGGATTATTTTCGTTCCAACAAGAAACAGAACACCGCACAACTGGCCAAAGAGCGGTTGCAGATCATCGTGGCTCACGAGCGTTCATCCAGAGGGGGGCCGGATTACCTGCCCCAGCTCAAGCAGGACATCCTCGACGTGATCCGCAAATACGTGCAGATCGACCCGGACAAGATCACCGTCCAGCTTGATCAGAAGAGTGACGAATTGTCGGTGCTGGAGCTCAACATCACCTTCGCCGACGACCAGAAGAAGGGATGAGCTGACGCACCATGCGCGACCCCTTCCCCCAATGAAGACCGGATCCTTTCCCAGGATCCGGTTTTTTAATGCCTGGCGTCCCGGCATCTCGCCAAGGGCATCAGGGCCAGCTAGAATACCGCGCACCCCGAGGCGCTGCCGACGGACTTTCCCTCCCCCCTTATCTGGAACACGGCTTTTATGTCTTTGAATGACGAAATGCACAGCGTCGAGGAACTGCTCGACACCGCCCTCGAACTCTTCATGGAGCTGGCCTCCGACAACCTGCCCGAGCAGGAGATCGTCCGCTTCAATCAGGAGTTCAACGACCGCGGCCTGCTGGCGGAGACCGATCCCGCCGACGACTGGGCGGCCGACGTGGGATTTGAGGTGAGCGACGCCGACTATGCCGAGATCTGGGTCGGCCTTGGCAACGAACAAGAAGAGTACGAGCACCTGTTTGCCCGCATGCTGCTCTCCCGCCGCGTCGACGAGAAGTTCTGCCACATCGAATGGCTGCCCCAATAATTCCGGATCCCGATGATCCTGGCCACTATGACTGGGACGGCGGGCCCGAGCCCGTGAGGCCTTCGCGCAGACGGCGACTGCTGGGCTGGCTCGGCAAGCTGCTGCTGGCCGCCTTTGCGAGCACCATCGTCTCGGTCGCGCTGCTGCGCTTCATCGACCCTCCCATGTGGACCTGGCGCCTCGAACGCGCCCTGTTTCCCCCTGCCAAGATGGCCGAGGTGAAGCACGACTGGGTGCCGCTTGAGCAGATTTCCCGGGAGCTGCAACTGGCGGTGATCGCCGCCGAGGATCAGCGCTTTGCCGAACATCACGGTTTTGACATGGACGCCATCAGCTCGGCCCTCAGGCACAACCAGCAAAGCGGGCGGGTGCGCGGTGCCAGCACCCTCAGCCAGCAGACCGCCAAGAACCTCTTCATGTGGAGCGATCGCAGCTTCCTGCGCAAGGGGATAGAGGCCTGGTTCACCCTGTTGATGGAGCTGGGCTGGGACAAGTCCCGCATTCTCGAGGTGTATCTCAACATCGTGGAGTTCGGACCCGGCATCTATGGCGCCGAGGCGGCCGCCAGGCACTACTTCGGCAAACCGGCGATACGCCTCACCCGCTACGAGGCCTCCCTGCTCGCCGCCGCCCTGCCCAATCCCTGGCGTTATCGGGTCAAGCCCCCCTCACCCTATGTGCAACAGCGCTCGGCCTGGATCCGTCGTCAGATGGGTCAACTCGGGCAAGTCACCCTGAACCGGGTCCACGGCACAGAGTAGCGCCATCCTGCGGATCAGAGGCGGGCCCCAGATGGCCGCCGACGGTTTCCCGATGAAGGGGCAGATAGTGCCACCACCAGGTTTCGCGCCGCCGCTTGATCTGCCTTCTGTACTGTCGTCGCTTCATCTTGCCAGGCCGCCCCGTCACGCCGCCCCTGCTGGCGGCTCTGTTAACCTTATCCCCTGATCCCGCCATTTGACAGCACGGCGTCACCGCCCCCGGGCTGGCTGCCCATCCCAATACTTGTTAAAGTGGCGAACCTGGACGTATCTGGAGTGATTTCATGGAACAACGTAGCCCGGATCAGCTGGTCGAGTGGGCCTATGATCAGTTTCTGGAGCAGGCCGCCGACATGCTGGCACCCGAACAAATCGTCGACATCACCCTCGAGTTCGAGCAACGTGGCGCGGTGGAGGCAACCCTGCCCAATGCCGACTGGTCGACCGAACTCGGCGAGCCGGTGGACATGGCACGTTGGGCCGAGGTCTGGGTCGGCTTGCTGGATCATCAGGACGAGTTCGAGGTGATCTACGCCACCTTCCTCCTCCCACGGGATCAGAGCGAGCACGACGTGCATATCCGCTGGCACCGCCAGCAACAGGCATAAGAAAAGGCGCCCCAGGCGCCTTTTTCGTTTTTTGCGCTGCCCGAGTCAGGGGCGTGCCGAGATGGCCTTGGCCAGACAGCGGCGACACCAGCAGGCGCTGGCATCGCTCATGGGCAACGCGGGAAGCTGGTTGCACCAGCAGCGCTCGATGGGTTCCCCCGCCGACACGGCGCAGAACGCCGGCTCGCCGCAGCCCGGGCAGGCATGAGTGCTCTTCGAGCCATCGAGTTCGGCCATGCGGGCCAGCTGGGCCTCGCTGTCCATGGTGGACCACTGGCCTATCTCGGTCACGGTGCGGCCACAACCGAGGCAGAGCCCCTCTTTGGCCCGGCAGTCACCGATGCAGGGACTCGGCAACTTATTCGTCCCCTGCCGGCGTGTCGGAGCCCACGAGGCGGATGCTGTGCTCCTCGATGACGATCTTGCCCTGCTTGTAGAGGCCGCCGATCGCTTTCTTGAAGGTGCCCTTGCTCATGCTGAACATCTTGTAGATGACGTCAGGCTCGCTCTTGTCTCCCACCGCAAGGCTGCCCCCCTGCTTTTGCAGGCGCAGCAGGATGCGCGCACCAGCGTCATCCATCCGGGCCAGCCCCGGCTTTTGCAGGGTCAGGTCCAGTTTGCCATCTTCGCGCACCTGCTTGACCCAGGCGGTCAGCGGCCGGCCCGTCATCACGCGGCCGAACACCTCGTTCTTGAACAGCATGCCGGCGTACTGGCCATTGACCACGGCCTTGATGCCAAGGGGGGTGTGTTCCCCCGGCAGCACCGTCACCTCGTCACCGCTCTTGAAAGGGGGGTCGATGCGCAGGAAGCGCTCCAGACGGCTGGTACCGACCATGCGCCCTTCGTTGTCCAGCATCAGGTGCACCAGATAGACATGGCCCACCTGCATCGGCTTGTTCTGCTCGCGGCTTGGTACGAAGAGATCCTTCTTCATGCCCCAGTCGAGGAAGGCACCAATCTTGTTGGCATTGACCACCTTGAGACCGACGATGTCCCCCACCATGGCGAAGGGCTTGTCGGTGGTGATCACCGGCTCGCAATCCGCATCCAGATAGAGGAAGACGGACACCTCGCTCTCCTCGGCAACGCCTTCCGGCAACTGGCGCCTGGGCAGCAGCAGCTCGCCGTATTCCCCCGCCGCCAGCCAGGCGCCGCGCTCCTCGATCTCGACGACGGTCAGGGTGTTCATCTTGCCAATCTGTAACATGGTGATCTCTTCTTTCAATATCCGGATGGGCCCATCTCATGGAAGACCCGTCATATAGAGGTGCATCGCCTCCGTCGGATGAGAGAGGACGGGGCCGATTTATGTCATGCAGGCGCGCATGTTACCCCAGAGCGGCAGCAGGACCTAGCCCCTCCCCCCTGTGTCTGACCTCTTTTCCCGCTACCGGGCGGCCAGATTGACGATATTAGCAGCATTCAGTTCCCCCTTTGCTGCAAATAACCCCACTTTTAGGTAGACTTCGCGGCCGTCAAATCCAGAGGAAGCGTCGATGAACCCAGCCACTCGTACCCGTCATCTCAATCATTGACATCCTCCCCCACCTTAGCGCTTCGCGTCACAGGAGGGGGATCCCCATTACTGGGTGATAGCTGCTCGCGCAGTACCGGGTTCCTGCTTCATCGGGCGGCCTGATTGCACCGCGCCTCCACAGGCTAAAACGGCGTGTCCCGCCGCTAAAATATTGCGAGCGCCATTCACATCGGCGTTCGCCTCATAACCACACGCAGCGCATTTAAACTGGCTTTGCGTCTGGCGGTTATCCTTCGCAGTATGCCCACAACAGGCGCACTGCTGGCTCGTGTAGGCCGGGTTTATCGCCAACACCTGACCGCCTCGCCATGCCTGCTTATATTCGAGCTGGCGGCGCAGCTCAAACCAGCCCTGATCTAATATCGAACGATTCAGCCCTGATTTTGCCCGGACGTTGCGCCCCGGCTGGCTGGTCGTGCCCGCTGCTGATTTTGACATGCTGGCAACCTTCAAATCCTCAATGACGATCATCGCGTGGTTTTTGCTGATAGTCGTTGTGACCTTGTGAAGGTAATCGCGGCGGGTATTGGCGATATGTGAGTGCAGCCGCTGGATCTTGGCTTTTTGTTTCTTCCAGTTGCTGCTGAACTTTACCTTTTTGCTCAACTGGCGTTGGAGCCTTGCCAGCTTGGTCTGATTGGTTTTGAAGCTGTTGACGGGCTCAAACACCGTGCCGTCTGACAGGGTTGCGAGCTTGGCGATCCCCGCATCTAGCCCTACCATTGAGCCGGAGGGGTGAATTGGCTCAAGCGTCTCCTGCTCGACCTGAAAGGAGATATACCAGTGCCCGGCTGCTTGGCTGACGGTCGCGTTTTTAATTTTCCCTTCAACTGGCTGGGACTGACGGAACTTGACCCACGCCAGCCCGGCAGGCAGCTTCACTCGACCCTTTTCAAGGCGGCAATACTTGTCGAAGTTGACGAACCGGATAGCGTCGCGGTTGTCGCTTTTTTTCTTGAATACGGGTGCCTTGGCGGCGAGTTTCTTATCAAAGCAGCGCATCCACGCGCCATGCAAATCCTTGAGCTTCTGCTGGAGGTTGTCGGTATATGCCTCGGCCAGAAAGGCCATTTCTGGGTCTTTCTTCCAACTGGTGAGCATCCTGTTCAGCTCAAAGGCAGAAGGCAGTTTTTCGCCAGCATCCAGAATGCGTTTGGTTTCTGCCAGCCCGTGATTCCAGACATAACGAGCACAACCGCCCAACTGGCGCAGGCGTTGCGCTTGTTGTTCGGTCGGTTCGAGTCGGAATTTGTAGGCTTTCAGAATTTGCATTTATCGCTCAGTGTGTAGCATTATTGCCATATCTATTAAGCCCGATTGAGTGACAGAATGCAATTCACTAAAATTAATAAATCACGCCATGCGGCCTACGTTTTGCACGTACATTTGGTGTTTATCACCAAGTATCGAAAGCCGATATTGGGGGATCTGCATCACGCTTCCTTCGGTCAGTGTGCGGCAGAGGTTTGCAGAGATTTTGGTGCGGAACTGAAAGAGTGTGACGGAGAGGCTGATCATGTTCACATGCTGATAGAGTACGCGCCAACGGTACAGCTATCGGTACTGGTGAACTCGTTAAAGGCGGTCACATCAAGGCGACTGCGTAATGAATTTCTGGACTTGAGAGGTGCTTACAGCAAACCCGTACTCTGGTCACGCTCTTACTTTGCGGGCTCTTGCGGCGGAGCACCGTTGGAGGTGATCAAGCAATACATTCAAAACCAGCGGGGCTGACGCCCCGGCGAAATTCCCCTCCCACCTACGTCGGAGGGAGTCCCCTTTCGCATTTAAGATGGATCCAGACCCACAGCCAGCAGGAGATGAGTTACCCCGCCCTGCACGGCTTCCTGTGCGCCCGTCTGGCGGGGCCCGTAGCCCCCGACTGGCAAGATCCGCTGGCCGGCCTGCTGCCTCATGATGCGGCGCTGGACGAGAAGAGTGCCGAGGCGCTGCATCACCTGATCGCCGAGCTGGAAGCCCAGGCCGACGACGCGCAGCTGGCCCTGCCGAGCCAGTGTCGCCTCTCTACCGACAACCCGGAGCAGGTGTTTGACAAGCGCCATCCTCTGGGCCAATGGAGCTATGGCTTCAGTCAGGGGGTAGCCTGCTGGCCGGCGCCGACCGACCTGAACGATCCGGCGACCCGCTATCGCTTCAGCCTGGTGGCCGAGCTCTGCCTGTTTCGCGACAAGCCCATGGCCATGATGCTGCACCAGGCTACGGCCAGCGAGCCCCCCTTCCTCGATTTTTGCAAGCGTCAACGCCAGCAGATGAAGACGGCCCTCAACCTCCTGCTCGGCCAGGATCACTACGAGGCCGAGCCTGAAGAGAGCCCGTCCCTGGACAACGAGCAGACTCGCCAGTGGCAGCAGTGGTTCGAGCTGGCGGCAGAGAGCCGCGATCCCCTCGCTCGCCTTGGCTGGTTCGAGCGCATCATTGCCGATGCCAACCTCCTGTTCGATGAGGCATTCTGGCAAGCCCACGCGGGCCATGGCTGGCAGGTCCCCGAGGCACGCCCTCTGATCGCGGCCAGGGCCGGTCGAGCCGATTGCCTGCTGCGACTTGGGCAGCTTGGGCAGGCACGGGATGAGTACCTGGCCCTGCTCGCCCTCTGTCGCGCCGACGAGCCCGCTTGCCGCCACCCCCTCTCCACCCTCTATGCCTGGCAAGGGGAATGGGATGCCCTGCAACAACTGCTGGTGCGCTTTGATGAAGCCTCCTGCTGGCTGCTTTACAACAAGGCCTTGATGAGCTTTGTCTGCGAAGGGGAAGCGGCGGCGCGCCCTCATCTGGCGGCGGCAATGGAGGTCAATCCCCATGTGCCCGCCACTTTGCTGGGCCAGCGCCGCTTGCCCAAGCAGGAGCCTCGCCGCTGGCAGGGAGGCAGCCGTGACGAGGCGGCGCTCTACGCCTTGCAGAGTCGCGAGGCCTGGCTGACCCACAACGCCTTGATATGGCTGCGAAAGAGTGCGGGCAAGCAGGCCAGTTGAGACCCCAATTGCCGATTCGATGACAGAACACGTGCGCAAACGCACATTTTTCTGGTGACTGGTCAGACAAATGCCCCTGTGTTACGTATCATCAAGGCCAAAGTATCAAGAGAAACTGCACCCGATGCAGCCGCCACAGCAGGATGTCATATGTCGAAGATCATTGAGCTGCTCGCGCACTACCCTCCTTATCAGCTGGTTCACGCCGCTGAGATGGTGCGCGATACCTTTGAACAGTTTTATCAGCAGCGGTACCAACTCACCGTGCCCCAGTGGCGCCTGATGATGGTGCTCGGCCCCCACTACCCCATCAGCCAGAAGGAGCTGGTGGAGGCGAGCGGCATGGACAAGGTACGGATCTCCCGCGAGATCCATCGTCTGGTGGAGAAAGGCATCCTGTTCACCGAGAACAGCGTGCAGGACAAGCGCATCAGCCTGGTCTCCTTCACCCCGGCGGGGCTCACCTTGTTCCAGCAGCTCAAGACGGAGGCGGGAAGCTGGCAGCACACTCTCACCGACTATCTGCCGGCCGAGGCGCGCCAGAGCATTCGCCTGCACCTGCAGAGCGTCAGCGATGCCATCGAACAACTTCACCTGCTGGACAACGAGCAACCCTCATGAAGCTGAACAACTTTGCCACCATGGATGTCAACATGCTGCTGAGCCTGGTCAACATGCAGTTGCGTGATCACTACGAGGATCTCGATGATCTCTGCCGGGCGCAGGATCTCGATCAAGAGGCCCTGGTTGCCAGGCTGGCCAGTGGCGATTTTCACTATCAGGAAGATCAGAAGCAGTTCAGATAGGGATCCGGATCACAACCCGACCCATGCCGCTGGCTCCGTCGGCAAAAGCTGCTAAGGTGGTGGCTACCCGGTCCGTTGATGTTCGCAAGAGGTATGGATACATCTTGTTGTCACAGACCGCGGTTAGCCTCTTGTTCACCACCCGCAGCCAAGGATGACCCATGATGCGCCTCATTCGACCAACCAGCCTGATCACCCTCTGCACATTGCTGGTGATCAGCCTCTTCCTCCCCCAGGTCCCCAACAGCGCCGAGCAGTGGCTCACCACCCTGCTGCTGGCCTCCCTCGTGGCGGTCTTTCTGATGGTCGGCAGCGGCTGCCGCCACTTCCTGCGCGAATAACGACGCCAGAGCGCGATGACTGCCCAAAAACAACAACGCAGCCCGAGGGCTGCGTTGTTGTTTCAGGATACTGGGGAGGCCCCGAGTCGCATCAGTAAGCCAGGGTTTCCAGCTGCTCCTTGGCCTGCTCGATCCCCTTGGCTTGCGCCTCCGGCCCCATGCCCATGCCTTCGGCATAGATGAAGTCCACTTCGGTGATGCCGATGAAGCCCAGCACGGTACGCATGTAGGGGGTCACCAGGTCGGTGGCATTGCCCACGTGCATGCCGCCACGGGGGCTGACCACCAGGGCGCGGGTGTTCTCCACCAGGCCGACCGGACCGGTCTCGGTGTAACGGAAGGTCACGCCGGCACGGGCCACCAGATCGATCCAGTTTTTCAGCTGGGTCGGGATGTTGAAGTTGTACATGGGGGCCGCGATGATCACCAGATCGCTCGCCTTGAGCTCGGCGACCAGCTCGTCGGACTGGGCCAGCACCGCTTGCTGACGCTCGTTCAGGTTCTCGCCACCACGCAGGCCCATGGCCAGCTCGCCGTCCAGCACCGGCAGGTTCAGGGTCGCCAGATCGCGTACCTGGATGGTGTCACCCTGGCGCTCGGCCAGGTAGCCGTCGATCAGGGCGTTGGATTGGGAATACTGGCCCAGGATGCTGGACTTCAGAACGAGGATATTGGCCATGGTGAAACTCCATTTGATTGTCAATTGAACAGCCAGGCTGTCGATGGAGGTCACTATAAAGACTGGCATTAAAGCCTGATAGCGAAAATAGATGCTCAAGTCATTCAAAAAATTTGATGTCTGTGCATTTCCTCGGCGGAGAGGGGCTCATCAAACTCCGCACCCTTGGCATGACAAACGATTGCCGTTATGATCTGCCGCACTTTTTGTACGTGATCCGGATCTCATGACCTCCTCCCGCAGGCACTCCCCCTTTGCCGGCGCCGTCTGGATGATGGTGGCAGGCCTCTGCTTCGCCGCCGTCAACAGCCTGAGCCAGTATGTCAGCTTCACGCTCGGCCTCCCCTCGACCCAGGTCGCCTTTCACCAATATCTGATCGCCCTGGTCTGCCTGCTGCCCTGGCTGGTGCGCCACGGTCTGCGCCAGTCCCTGATGACGAACCAGCTGCGCCTGCACCTGCTGCGGGTCGCCCTTGCGGTGACCGGCATCCAGTTCTGGCTCTGGGCACTGGCGGTCCCCGTCCCCATCTGGCAGGGGATCGCGCTCTTGATGACCTCCCCCCTGTTTGCCACCCTGGGATCAGCCCTCTTTCTCAAAGAGCAAGTGAGCCGGGCCCGCATTCTCGCGACCCTGGCGGGGTTTGTGGGCGCCATGCTGATCCTGGCTCCCTGGACCGACGACTTCACCCTGGCCTCCCTGCTGCCGGTGGCGGCCGCCCTCTTCTGGGCAGGCTACTCCTTGCTGGTGCGCTATCAGGCGGCCAGCGAGTCGTCCCACACCATCGTCGTCTACCTGCTCGTCTTCAGCACCCCGTTCAACGCCATGCTGGCGATCCCTGAATGGCAGTGGCCGAGCGAAACCCAGTGGCTGCTGGTGGCCGCCTCGGGCGTACTGTCGGCACTGGCCCAGATGTCCATCGCCCGCGCCTACAGCGTGGCAGAGGCCTCCTTCGTGCAACCTTTTGATTTTGCCAAGCTGCCCATGAACGTGCTGGCCGGCTGGCTGGTATTTGGCTGGGCGCCCCCCGGTCGCTTGTGGCTGGGGGCGGCCATCATCATCGGCGCCATCACCCTGCTCACCCATCTGGAGCAGCGCGCCCACCCACCCACTTCCTGAGGTACGCCATGCGTGCCTCTTTTTTTGCTCACCCGGATCAGCCCTGCTGACCACCGACCTCAGGAGAGATCAGATGTTTGGAACCGCCACCCGCCCCACTGCGACCCGCGCCCTGCTGCTGGGATCAGGCGAACTCGGCAAGGAGGTCGCCATCGAGCTGCAGCGGCTCGGTATCGAGGTGATCGCCGCCGACCGCTATGCCAACGCCCCCGCCATGCAGGTGGCCCACCAGGCCCGCGTGCTGGACATGCTGGATGGTGCCGCCCTGCGCGCCCTGGTGGCCGAGGTCAAGCCCGACCTCATCATCCCCGAGATTGAAGCCATCGCCACCGATACCCTGGCCGCCCTCGAGCAGGAAGGGGTCAAGGTGGTGCCCAATGCCCGCGCCACCCAGCTCACCATGAACCGGGAGGGGATCCGTCGCCTCGCCGCCGAAACCCTGGGGCTGCCCACCTCTGCCTACCGCTTTGCCCAGAGCAAGGAGGAGTTTGTGGCCGCCGTCGAGGCCATCGGCCTCCCCTGCGTGGTCAAACCGGTGATGAGCTCCTCCGGCAAGGGGCAGAGCCTGCTGCGCGATCTCGCCAGGCTGGATGAAAGCTGGACCTATGCCCAGGAGGGGGGCCGTGCCGGTCGTGGCAAGGTGATTGTCGAAGGCTTCGTTCCTTTCGAGTACGAGATCACCCTGCTCACGGTGCGCGCCGTCGATGGCATCCACTTCTGCGAGCCTATCGGCCATCGTCAGGAGGATGGCGACTACCGCGAATCCTGGCAGCCCCAGGCCATGAGCGAGCTGGCCCTGGCCCGCTCCAAGGAGGTGGCGGCCAAGGTGGTCGAAGCTCTTGGCGGCTATGGTCTGTTCGGGGTCGAGCTCTTCATCAGGGGCGACGAGGTGTGGTTCAGCGAAGTATCCCCCCGCCCCCACGACACCGGCATGGTGACCCTGATCTCCCAGGATCTCTCCGAGTTCGCCCTGCACGTGCGCGCCATCCTGGGGCTGCCCGTCGGCACCATCACCCAGTACGGCCCGAGCGCCTCTGCCGTGGTGCTGCGGGAAGGCCACAGCCAGGATATCCGCTATCAGGGGATTGGCGAGGCACTGGCCCTGGTGCCCGGAGCCCAGTTGCGTCTCTTTGGCAAGCCGGAGATCGCCGGTCGTCGTCGCCTCGGGGTGGCGCTCGCCCGTGGGCAGGATTGCCAGGAAGCCGTGGAGCAGGCCAAAACGGTGGCAGCCCGGGTCGAGGTACTCTTCTAGGCAATCCGCTTTACCACGCAAAAACAAACGTTTATCTGCGTGATCCGGCGCAAGGGGCAGGTGACTGCCCCTTTCCCATTGAAGCACCGGGCTTATAATCCCCCCTTCACCTATGTCAGGAGTACAAGATGTTAACTGCCGTGATCTTCGATATGGATGGTGTTCTGATCGACTCGGAACCCTTCTGGCAACGGGCACAGATGGCCGTCTTCGCCGAACTGGGCCACTTCCACACCGAGGAGGACTGCAACTCCACCATAGGGGTGCGCATCGATCAGCTGGTGGCCCACTGGTACCGGATCCGCCCCTGGAGCAGCCCCAGCCAGGAAGAGGTAGTACAGCGCATCCTGGATCAGGTGATCGCGCTCATCCTGCAAGAGGGGCAGCCCAAGGCCGGGGTGCTGGAAGCCCTCGACCTCATCGAGGCCCAAGGGCTCAAGATCGGGCTCGCCACCTCCTCCCCGTTTGCCATGGTCGAGGCGGTGCTCGGCAAACTCGGCATCCAGGACCGTTTCATGGCGGTCCACTCCGCCGAGGTGGAGCGCTTTGGCAAACCCCACCCGGATGTCTATATCCACGCCGCCGAGAAGCTCGGCGTCGAGCCTGTGCACTGTCTCGCCATCGAGGACAGCTTCACCGGCCTGCTGGCAGCCAAGGCAGCCTCCATGACGGCGCTGATCGTGCCGGACCCGGCGCTGGTCGGCGATCCCCGTCTGGCCATCGCCAACCACGAGCTGCGCTCTCTTGCCGAGCTGAACGCAGAGATGCTGGCCGGCTGGGTCAAGTAGGCAACACTGACTGACCTCCTGCCTCCCTTGAGCCCGCTCATAAACGTGCGCTTGCTCGCGGTTGCGCCGCCTTGTGGCGACTAGAATCAGCAGGAGCACAGAGACGGCCCACGGGCCCGAGGAGGTCACCATGATCGAGTACACCAGCAAGCGTATCGTCTGCCCCCACTGCGGCCACCACACCCGGGTCGAGCTGGATGCCAGCCAGGGGGATCAGGAGTTCTACGAGGATTGCATGGCCTGCTGCAACCCCATCCACCTGCGGCTGCACCGGGATGAAGCCCGCGACTGCCTGCAACTCTTCGTGGATGCCGACGACGAGCAGCTGTTCTGAATTCCCCTGTCCAGACACAGACAAAAACAAACGGGACCCTGTGGGTCCCGTTTGTTCTGGTGCCATCGTCAGGCTGGATCACGCCTCCCTCAAGCACGCCGCCTTCGCCGACGTCATGGTCGGAACAAACTCCACCACCTGATAATCGGCCGCCTCTGCCTGCTTGAAGGGATCCTCTGCCAGCATCGCCTCCAAGGCGTCTCGGCTCACGCCCTGCGCCAGTATGACGCCCCCGACTCGGGGTACCCGACGCCCGGACGCCAGAAAATGGCCTGCGGCATATTGCCGCTCCAGCCACGCAATGTGGGCCGGGATCAGGGCATCGATCTCCGCCAGCGGTTTCACATAGGTCAATGTCACGACAAACATAGAGAAGTCTCCAAGGCTCTGGGGCGGCGCCTCTTCCACAAGAGGGCGCCTTTCCCGTGATGCCGCCCTCCTCTTCGAACCCTGGGGGCAGCGCTCAGGTGGTTACTGGCGCGCCGCCAGCACCCGCTCCACCGTGTCGACGATGGCCTGGGTCTGGGGGTCAATCTCGATGTTGGTCTGCCAGCCGGCCTTGACCCAGCCCAGGTTGGTCCGGGCCAGGGTCTCGGGGATCAGGTTGACGCAGAACTCCCTGGCGCGTACCTCGCCCACGGTGAGGCTGATGCCGTCGATGCCGATGTAGCCCTTGGTCAGCACGTACTTCATGAGCGCAGGATCGAGGCGATACCACACCTGGCGGTTGTTGGGGGTGTCGATGACCGAGGTCACCTCGGCCGTCCCCATGATGTGGCCGGACATGGCATGGCCGCCAATCTCGTCCCCAAAGCGGGCGGCCCGCTCCACGTTGACCTTGTCACCCACCACCAGTTGCCCAAGGTTGGTGAGGCGCAGAGTCTCTTGCATCAGATCGAAGCTGACCAGATCCCCCTCCACCCGGGTGACGGTCAGGCAGCAGCCGTTGTGGGCCACCGAGGCCCCCAGGGCCAGCCCCTCGCCCCAGGCCGGGCTCGGCATGCGGATCACGTGGGTGCGAAAATTGGGCAGTGAATCGATGGCCACCAGTTCGGCGGTCCCTTGTACGATGCCGGTGAACATGAGTCTCTCCAGGCTGTGAAAATTGTCGGCAGGTTACCCCCGGCCACCTTGCAAGACAAGGGTGCCGGCTGACAAGGAGAAGCGCGATCGCTATAGTGACCCCAATCAATCCAGACTGAACGAGGAAACAAAAATGCAGGTATATCAATGCTGTGAAGCCATTCGCATCGCCTACAACCAGATTGGCTCCGGCGAGCAGGGTTATGTGCCCCAGGCCATCGCCGCCAGCATACGGGCGCTTAACGCCGTGGCCTCCGACGAGCGGGTACCGGCGGATCTGCGCGAGCAGGCGGCCTATGCCGCGGCCAACCTGCTGATCAGCGATCACGAAGACGCCTGATCCCGGCTACAAATCTGCCGCCGACCTTCCCCGTTGGCGGTTTTTCAGGCTAGAATGACACCCCCGCATTTTGTCTCCTCAGGACGAGGAGGCAAAAGCCCATCTCTCTTGCCCGCTCTTTCTCTTTTATCTGATCCACTCGGAGGTGTCAGTGCAACGTTATTGGTCCGAGGCGAAGCAGCTCGTTCGTCTAGCCAGCCCCATTCTGGTCGCCCAGGTGGCCCAGATCGCCATGAACTTCGTCGATACCGTGATGGCGGGACAGGTGAGCGCCGTGGATCTTGCCGCCGTGTCGGTGGCGTCCAGCTTCTGGTTGCCGATCATCTTGCTGGTGCAGGGCATCATCATGGCCCTCACCCCCATCGTTTCCCAGCTCAACGGCGCCCGCAAGCAGGACGAGGTGCGCCCCGCCGTGCACCAGGGCTTCTGGCTCGCCCTCATCGTCACGCCCATCGCCATGGTGGCACTCTACTTCAGCCCCCTGGCACTGCAATTCATGGACGTGGATCCCGTCATGGCGGCCAAGACTGCCGGCTACCTGCACGCCATCCTGTGGGGCCTGCCCGCCTTCGTGATGTTCCAGGTGCTGCGCAACTTCAGTGAGGGGCTCTCCCACACCATGCCGACCATGGTGATCGGTTTCGTGGGGCTCGCGGTCAACATCCCCGCCAACTACATCTTCATTCACGGCCACTTCGGCATGCCGAAACTCGGCGGCGTCGGCTGCGGCGTGGCCACTGCCATCGTGCTCTGGGCCATGCTGCTGGCGATGATCGTCTATGTGAAGTGCTCTGCCCACTTCAAGCGCATCAACCTGTTCGCCCAACTGGCACGCCCCAACGGCAGCCGGATCTGGCGCCTGTTCCGCCTGGGGTTTCCCATCGCCATGGCCATCTTCTGCGAGGTGACCCTGTTTACCGTGGTGGCCCTGATGCTGGCACCCTTCGGCGCGGAGACGGTGGCGAGTCACCAGATTGCGCTCAACTTCTCCAGCCTGGTCTTCATGCTGCCCCTGTCCATTGGTGTCGGCGTGACCATCCGGGTCGGTCACAACATAGGGGAAGGTCAACCGGATCAGGCCAGGGTCGCCGCCCGCACCGGCCTGATGCTGGGCATGGGAGTCGCCGCCGCAACCGCCGCCCTCACCGTGCTGCTGCGCGACCCCATCGCGGGGATCTACACCGACGACCTGCAGGTGATCGGCCTCGCCGCCACCCTGCTCTTCTTCGCCGCCATCTACCAGATCTCCGATTCTGTACAGGTGGTGGCCGCGGCGGCCCTGCGCGGTTACAAGGATACCCAGGCCATCTTCTACGTCACCATCGTCGCCTATTGGGGGCTGGGTCTGCCCACCGGCATGATCCTGGGGCTGACCGACTGGGTGGTACCGCGCATGGGCCCGCAGGGCTTCTGGATAGGCTTCATCGTCGGTCTCACCTCCGCCGCCCTGATGCTGGGCGCACGGCTGCGCGTCATCTACGGCCGCTTCGCCAGCCCCGCAGCCTGCACCGCCCTCTCCCGGGCGCAATAGGGCGCGGCCAGGGGCACGGGGAGCCGCACTTTTGGGGCGGCTCGCCTGTAAAATCAACAGGCTGCACAAGAACTGGGCAAACAGTCTCCTTTGTGCATGTCCCTTGTTGACAGCCTTGGGGGCCATGGGTAGTATGCCGACCACGCCAGCAGTGCTGGCGGGATAAAACGGGTTTTCAACCCGGTTTATGAAGTGGGTTTATAGCTCAGTTGGTTAGAGCACTACCTTGACATGGTAGGGGTCGTTGGTTCGAATCCAATTAAACCCACCACTTTTCGTGATGCGTCCTTAGCTCAGCTGGTTAGAGCACCACCTTGACATGGTGGGGGTCGGTGGTTCGAATCCACTAGGACGCACCATCACGAAACCCTGTTATGCGTCCTTAGCTCAGCTGGTTAGAGCACCACCTTGACATGGTGGGGGTCGGTGGTTCGAATCCACTAGGACGCACCATC